>JAITPL010000178.1 GCA_031289445.1 Tannerella sp. | reverse complement strand
CCTGCGCCTGTGACAGCATCCGTCGGTTGCTCGTAAGCATAAGAGGTAGCGTTAAAGACCGTACCCAACTTGCCGCCCGCGTACCATTCATCTTCCGGCACATCCACCGTTTCATCCTTTAAATCGTCTTTCTCGTTGCAGCCCGCCAAAAGCAGCGCTGCAATAGAAAAATAAAATATTTTCTTCATTTACTCTTCCAGTAGATTGTTATTTGCGTATTCCAGTAATTGTACAAGTTCATCAAGGGCGTCAACCGCTTCACCCACCTTTGCATCGGTATAATTCTTCACAAAAGGTTTCGGCATGGCTTTGATTTTACTTATGCAGTTGTCAAGGCCGGCGATAATTCTTTGGTCGGTAGATGCGTCCTGTTCCCTGATATAGGCGCTGACCGAAAGGCTTTGCGCAGATGCGGCATTGGTCTTGCCGAGATAGCAGAACTTGACGCCTTGAATATTGTCTTCAAAATCCTGAATAGAATTGTAGGCATGGGGCGATTCGATATAGTTGACGTCTTCGCCGTTGTAAGGCGTGCCTATCTTGCCGTTGCCGACCTCATCGACGATAGTGATGAAGCCTTCGATGATCTGTTGCAAGCCCGACAGTGTTGTCCTGTTATCCCACTTGTCGCTCAGCCGCTCGCCGAAATCATCAGCCTCGCCGTTGAATGCACTTGCTTTCAGTAGGGTCTGTTTGGCGCTGCTGATGTTTGCAATGCCTGACCATGCTGCTTCCAGACGGCAACAATTCAACACAAGGTCGGCTACTACCGCAACGGCATAGCGCATCTCGTTGTCTGTGATGACAGTGGCCTGACGTGGCTGGCCTTCGCGGAAAATAATGTATTCAAGACCGTGAAATCCTGCCAGATTGTCGCTGTTTGCAATCTGTGTCTCGACATTGGTCATAGCGCCATCGAGCAGATTTTGCAGAGCGGTACGGTCGAGCGGCCATGTGTCGATATGCGGGTCGATACTGTACTCGTCGGCAGCGCCGAAGAGGTAGGCCTCGCTCCACTCCCAATACTGTCGCGACGACTTCCATAAATTGCAGGCATTCACTACATTGGCGTCCGTCTTGGCGCTTTGCAGCGTAGCTATTGCGCTCTGCAACTCGAATGTCGCATCGGCAAGTTGTTTATACACAGGCGTGATGCAGTCCTTAACGTAGGACTCGTTTATAGCCTGAATCTTCTTTTCGTTGGCGGTCAGTTCGATTTCCTTTTCGTCATCGTCGCCGCAGGAACTGAATCCCACTGAAGCGATAGCCATAGCCACCGTCATAAATCTAAATTTCAAAGATGTCTTCATATAATTATAATTTTAAAATATTATCTCGTAAAAAATCCGGCATAAACTATTCCAAGCGTGATGGAAGGCTCGTTGTTGTACTTGCTTGTATAGAAGCGTTTTGAAAATTCGCCTTTCACAATCACTTCGCTTACGGGCATATAGTTGACGCCTACAGCCATACGTCCTTTGCCGCACCATCCCGCGTCCAGGATACCGGCCTCGACCTTTTCCATCGAATCATAGTACTCGTAACGTCCGAAGAGGAAAAAGCGCTGACGGTCCTTGCGCAGGTTTTCGATATGTGCAAATATGTCGTAGCCCGCTTCAACACCGGTTGACAGGGCGTCGGAGGCTACGGCTGTCTTGGGCGAGGGCGAAGCCGCCTGCAGGGACTTGTTGAACTTCGTTATCTCCTCCGAATCGCTGATGTGTCCCCAGTCGAAGTTGCCGCGTACAATCATATTATGTCCCGCGTAGTGAAAATCGACCGTGCCTATTGCGACCGCGCCGTTGTAATCCTTATATTTGGTGTTCTTGGTCAGCGAGTTATTGAAACTGTAGCCGTAATATCCGCTCAAGCCCATGCGCAAGCCTTTGACTGAATAGTTGTCCAACCGCAGTGCGCCGGCGTAAGAGTTGGCAATCTTGAACTCGTAGGGACTGCCGGCGCCACCGCTGATAAAGCCCTCGGAGCCGAAGCGGTCGGCGTCAAGACCGGGCAGTAACTGCACCTCATAGCGCCAGTGGCGGGTGCGTCCCCAGAGGCTTATACCTGTCTCGTGCCAGGTGCAGGGCAGGATAGTGGCCTCGCCTTCAGGACGATAGACGGTGAAAAACTCGTTAGGCAGATGATACTGGTTAGTCATGCCCACAGGGACGATGATATGTCCCATTCGCAGGTTAAATGCCGGACTGAATGATTTTTGTATCCAGAACTGTTCGAGCGCCACCTCGCCGCCCCGCTCTATTTCGTGTTCGTACTCGCCCATCTCGTCGGCTTCCATTTCGATGGCGCTCTCCGTGCCGCCGTGTTCAAACTCTACCTCGCTGTTGAACGACCAGCCATGGCCGAAGTCGTAACCTACAAGGAAGACTACATGCGGGAGGTCGAAGCGTCCGTAACCGCCCGCATCCTTATAATTGGCTGCATCCGAGTAGCGTTGCCACTGGTCGCTGTAGAAATTGCGCGTATAAGCTGCTTCGCCGTAACCTCCAAGCGTCAGTTTGGATATGGCCTTGGCAAACGACAGCGCCTTCTTCAAGTCGATATCATCGTCTGCACTGTCTCCGTACCGGTCTCCATCCCGCGCTCCATCTCGCGCAAAAGCATTGACAGTAAGCGCACATACACACAAAAACCAAACAATTTTCTTCATTTTTTTTGACTTTAAATTTTAAATAAGCGTTCTGAAAAGCGGTGCAAAGGTACGGCCTTTCTGCCATCTGTAAAATCCCTATTTATGGTGAATTTTAGCTTTTTTCTAATCATTAATGGGGATATGACGCCGATTTTAGGGCGCTAACACCCCCTTGGAGCAGCTACTCGCGGTGCATTAGGTATATACTGCCTTCAAAACTTCGATTAGAAGACATTCCAAGTCTCGAAGACATTCCAACTCTTAGAGACTTGGAATGTCTATAAAATTTGGTGAATTGAAAAATTATTCGTATCTTTGCCGTGAAATAAACGGAGTTTATGATACGGAATTTGTTACATATATTAGAGCACGTGCGTAATATAATAGATCGCGTGCATAGAGAGGCGCTAGTACCACCCCTCTATAGCTTCTTGTATTTGGGTCTTACGCGCCCAAACAAGGCAGTTTCCTTGCCGAAACCCTCTTCGGATGGAAAGATATATATATTGATTATTGTCCTATGCCTGTTTGCCGGATGTGCGGATAAGACAACGAACGACGGAACGCTTCAGGAAATCTTTTTTGATGAAGAAGCGGAATTGCGCAACGACGCCCCTTCGTATGAGTTTATTCCGTTAGAAACAGGGGAAGAAAATTTGTTGGGCGACATAGCTTTCACTATTGTCGTCAATAACAAAATCATTGTAGTAGATCGTTATTCCATTCAGGTTTATGATATGCACGGTAAGTTCATCTCTCGTGTAGGTAGTCGGGGACAAGGGCCGGGTGAGTATCTTATCCCTCAGGATGTGTGGGTTGATAAAGCAGCACAAACCATTTTGATACATGGCGCCAACTATAAGCTATCAGTCTATGATTTGAATACTTATCAGTATCTTTTCTCCAAAAGTACGCCAGGATCATTTACTTCGTTTTCGCTATTATCAGATGGCAGTTACGCATGGTATTGTTCAGCAGGTTTTAAGAATGATGACAGCATCTACCAAATATCGATAACAGACTCATTGCAAAGAGTAAAGTATTCTTATCCGAGAGATTATTATTTTGAAGTCGATTTTTTGTTTGCTCTCGAAAGATTCCAGACTTTATCAGATAAAACCTACTTTTACAAAGGGCAAAACCCAATAGTTTACGAGATTACCTCCGAAGGAGCAAAACCGGCCTATAAAATGAATTTCGGAAATCATTCGTTTCCTCCGCTTGATTTTGCGGATTCACATAGTAGTGCAACTGCTTTACTTCAGACCAGTTATATAGGAATATATCAATTCTTTCAAAACGATTCATTTATTCTATCTCGATATTTATGGAATGGTAATCGTTGTTATGGAATTTATAATAAAAAGACAAGACAGACACACCGTTATGCGGATTTTCAGGAGGACGGTATTTTTAAATATGCTTCTATTGAAGGCGCTACGGAGGACGGCCATTTTGTTCTGTCCTTGCAGCCCGATAGATTATTAGAGCAAAAAACAATCCGGATAGCTGAATTGCGCGAGCTGATGGAGACCGTTTCGGAAGACGATAACCCGATAATATGTCTTGTAAAATTTAACTGAATGAAACGTCTTATGAAACAATTATTAATCGCTAAAATCAAATTAAGTAAACAGTATTTTTTATTGTTATTATCACTGATAACAGCATGTAATAATATTAGTAATCAAGACTATACAAGAAAGTCCGTTCTGTTAATTTAAACAGTTAAGTGAGGGGTTTTTACAAGAATTTATTGATAAAATAAAAAGGCTTGAATTTAAAATACAATAGATATGAACAAATTATTATACATGCTTATTATCAGCGCTATATGCTGGAGTTGCTCAAATTCTGAAACTGAAAAGTATCAGAGCAACCGCAATAAGGTCGTCAATGTTCACGACAAGTTAGTAGAATTCAATAAGGAAGAAGTTATGATTGGTTCCATGCCCCACTTCTCTATGATAGGGGACTATCTGATTATATCCGATTATAAAGCTTATGATAAAATCATACACCTGTTTGACAAAAAGAGCTTTAGTTATGTAACCGGCATTGCAGAGAGAGGACAAGGCCCCGGTGAAATTGCCGATATAGCTCATATAGCTGTTGATGAACTCAATCGTGCTTTTTATGTAACTGACTATGGCAAACAAAGTATATTCGCTTATCCATTGGACAGCGTTCTCACCAATCCGTCGTATATTCCGAAAGTGAAAGCAAAGCTGGATAAAAACTTTGTTCCCCATACTTATCAGTATATTAACGACACCCTGTCTATCGGTATTATTCTTGAGCCTCCTGTAGGGAATTACGGTTTTAAACAATACGTAGGCAAATGGAATATGACTACTGGAGAAATAACGCCGATGAAATATGAACATCCCGACATATACAGGAAGCGAATTGTTTTTGACGCATCAATCAAGGAAGGCATCTATGTTGAATGTTATATATATCAGAATCTAATGACAATTTGCGATCTGAACGGAGAATTAAAGTATAATATATATGGCAGCAATTGGGATGGTAATGGCAGAACTCGACGGATTCACCATTATGGCCTCGTCAAAATTTG
>JAITPL010000021.1 GCA_031289445.1 Tannerella sp. | reverse complement strand
GTGATTACAGAAGCTTCGTCGGTCAGTATGTCGCCAAACATATTCTCCGTCACCATCACATCGAAGCTGCCCGGCCACTGTATCAGCCGCATCGCAGCGTTATCCACAAACATGTACTCGGTCTCCACCTGCGGAAACTCCTGCGCTATCTCCTGCGTTACTTCGCGCCACAGACGCGATGTGGCCAGCACGTTAGCCTTATCCACGACCGTCAGTTTCCTGCGTCTGCGAAGCGCGTAGCCGTAAGCGAGGCGGACAATGCGGTCTATTTCCCCGCGCGAATAGACGCAAGTATCATAAGCCGTCAAGCCGTCTTCGCTGCGTCCCTGCGGACGTCCGAAATAGATGCCTCCCGTGAGTTCGCGGATGCAGACAAGGTCAACGCCCTCAACCAAATCGGCACGCAAAGGCGACTTGTGAAGCAGCGAGGGAAAGGTCCTTACCGGTCGAATGTTGGCATACAGACCGAGCCGCTTGCGCATGGCGAGCAATCCCTGTTCGGGGCGCACTTTGGCCTTTGGGTTATTGTCGTATTCCGGCGAGCCGATAGCGCCGAAGAGTACGGCGTCGCTGCGCATGCACAGTTCGTGGGTCTCGTCCGGATAGGGGTTGCCTGTGGCGTCAATCGCGCAGGCTCCGACAAGCGCCTGCTCGTATGTCGGTTCGTGATTGAAGCGGTGGCAAACTGCTTTAAGCGCTTTCATCGCCTGCTCTACAATCTCCGGCCCTATACCGTCGCCGGGTAATACTGCTATTTTGAATCTCATTGAATTTTTGATTTTGATTTATTGTTGTTGATATGAATCTCCAACAGTTGTTTTATGAATGCCGTGAAGGCTGTTGATGAATCTCCGACGGTTGCCTGTGAATCCGTGAAGGTTGATAAAAGCTTGGAATATCCTTATTTCCATTGACGGTTACCTGTTAAACTGCACATATTTCGGCTCAAGGGGGACGTACGAATCGTCGTCCCAGAGGGTACTTGTGAGCATCAGGTCAGCGCTGTAGCGATTGCACGCGATAGGCACGTTATGCACCCGGCACTGGCGCAGAAGCATCTGAATATCGGCTTCATGCGGCTGCGGGTTAAGGTCGTCGATAAGGAAAATGGCGAGGTTTATATGCTTGCGCACAACCATGGCCGCAATCTCGGCGTCGCCACCCATAGGCCCTGAGTGCATGCACTTGATATTGTGCGCCTCTACGCCTTGCTCTTCGAAGGCTTTACGGATAAGGCCGCCGGTCGTACCGGTACATACCAGGTTGTGTCCCGAAAGGAAGTGCACGTTATGCACAGCCCATTCTATCATGTCCGTCTTTCGTTTATCGTGCGCTACGAGCGCAATAGTCAGTTTCTTGTTCATAATCAATTGTTTTAAAAATTATTTTTCTATTTTGTTAAGCATTTTGACTGTTGCCTTTATTGCCGCCTCAATCTGGTCGGCGTCGAGGCCCCGCGTTTTAAAATCAACTCCCTCGTGCCTCCAGGTGATGATGGTCTGCACGAAAGCGTCGGTGCGGCCTCCGGGCGGGATGGAGACGGCATAGTTGGTCAGCATCGGGAAAGGGCGGACAAGCTTCTCGTAAATCTTGCGCAAGGCCCTGACGAAGGCGTCGTACTGTCCGTCGCCCGTAGCCGTTTCCTCGTATATCTGACCGTCTATTTCTATCTTCAAGGTCGCCACCGGCCGCAAACCCTGCGTCAAAGATAGTGAATAATTCAGTATTCGGATGCGATTTTCCTGAATATCATGACGGAACACATCGGAAATGATATACGGCAGATCTTCCTGAGTAACGATTTCTTTCTTGTCGCCAAGCTCGATTACCCGCTGTGTTACTTTACGCAGCGATTCTTCGTCCATATCTATACCCAGCGATTCGAGGTTTTTGCGAATGTTGGCGTTGCCGGAGGTTTTGCCGAGTGCATACTCGCGGGTACGGCCAAAGCGTTCGGGCATCAGGGAGTTGTAGTAGAGGTTGCTTTTGCTGTCGCCGTCGGCATGGACGCCCGCGCACTGCGTAAAGACGTTCTCGCCGGTGATCGGTTGATTGGGCGAAATATGTATGCCCGAATACATCTCGACCATCTTGCTGACGTGATTTATACGGGCTTCGACGATGTCGGTATCTTTTTTCAGCTGGTCGTGCAGGACGGCTACAACACTGCTTAGGGAGGCATTGCCTGCACGCTCGCCGAGACCGTTGACGGTAACGTGAACGCCCTTCACTCCGGCGTTAACTGCCGAATAGACGTTAGCCACGGCAAGGTCGTAGTCGTTATGGGCATGAAAATCGAAATGCAGCGAGGGATAGCGGTCGAGCATCGCCTTGCAGTACTGAAAAGTAATATCGGGAGTGAGCACGCCGAGAGTGTCGGGCAGCATGAAGCGGCGAACGGGAAGCGACTGCAACGCATCCACAAGCTGATAGACGTAATCGGGCGAATCCTTTATACCGTTCGACCAGTCTTCGAGATAAAGATTGACTTCTATTCCCATCTCCTGCGCCAAAGCTATCTGCCCGGTAATATCGGCGATATGCTGTTCGGGCGACTTTTTCAGTTGCTTTGTGAGATGCTTGAGCGAGCTTTTGCAAAGCATGTTGACAACACGGCAACCGGCATCGCGTATCCAGTTTAGCGACAGACCGTTATCCACGAACCCAAGCACTTCTATCCTGTCGATATATCCTGTCTGAGCCGCCCAGGCAGCGATACTCTTGACCGACTCGAACTCGCCCTCCGAGACCCGCGCCGACGCAATCTCTATCCGGTTTACATTAAGTTCCTTGACGAGCATCCGCGCGATAGCCTTTTTCTCCTGCGCCGAAAACGAGACGCCGTTAGTCTGTTCGCCGTCGCGCAGCGTAGTGTCCATTATCTCTATCATAGTCGCCTCCTTTCAAATTGCTCGATTTTATCACTGTTCGATATCAGGAAATCAATGTCGTCGAGACCGTTTATCAAGCAGTGTTTCTTGTAGGTGTTTATCTCAAACTGCTCACTGTGTCCGGTCTGGAGGTTGGTAACAGTCTGCTTGGGCAAATCAATCTCGACCTCTGTCTTGGGGTCGCGCTCTATCGAAGCAAACAGTTCGGCGAGGAAAGGCTCGGTTACGACTACCGGCAACACGCCGTTATTCAGTTCGTTGTTTTTGTGGATGTCGGCAAAGAAACTCGACACCACGACACGGAAACCGTAACCTGCAATAGCCCAGGCAGCATGTTCGCGACTTGAGCCGCTGCCGAAATTTTTACCGGCAACAAGTATGTGTCCGTCGCTGTAGAGCGGGTTGTTGAGGACAAAATCTTCTATCTTGGCGCCCTGTTTATCGTAGCGCCAGTCGCGAAAGAGATTTTCGCCAAAGCCCTCTTTAGTTGTCGCTTTCAGGAAGCGAGCGGGTATAATCTGGTCGGTGTCCACATTCTCCAATGGAAGCGGCACACATGTACTTCGTAATATCTCAAATTTCTGCATAATATTAATGTAGTGATTAGTGATTAGTGATTAATAAGCAGTGAATAGTGAATAGTGAATAGTGAATAATAAGCAGTGATTAGTGATTAGTGAATAGTGATTAGTCAAAAATTCTTTTAATTCATAATTCATAATTCATAATTCATAATTAATAATTGGCTTTCTACCTTCGTAATTTCTCCCGTGATAGCGGCAGCGGCGGCGACGTATGGACTTGCGAGCATTGTGCGTGCGCCCGGCCCTTGTCGTCCCTCGAAGTTACGATTAGACGTTGATACGCTGTACTTGCCTTGCGG
>JAITPL010000011.1 GCA_031289445.1 Tannerella sp. | reverse complement strand
GTAACTTCAATTTGCGGCACTCCGCGCATAGCAGTCGGTATTCCGTCAAGATGGAAGCGTCCGATAGATTTATTGTCGCGAGCCAGCGAGCGTTCGCCTTGCAGGATGTGTATCTCTACTGACGGTTGATTGTCGGCTGCGGTAGTGAAAACCTCCGACTTGCGAGTAGGGATAGTCGTGTTAGAGTCGATAAGACGTGTCATTACGCCGCCCATAGTCTCGATACCGAGCGAGAGAGGCGTTACGTCGAGCAGAACTACATCCTTGACGTCGCCCGAAAGCACTCCGCCCTGAATAGCCGCTCCCACAGCCACAACTTCGTCGGGATTAACGCCTTTCGATGGCGCTTTGCCGAAGAACTTTTCAACAAGTTCCTGAATAGCGGGGATGCGGGTTGAGCCGCCTACGAGTATCACCTCGTCAATCTCCGAAGTAGTCAGACCGGCGTCCGAGAGCGCCTGTTTGCAGGGTTGCAGACAAGCCTGTATCAGTTTGTCGGCTAACTGCTCGAACTTGGCGCGTGTCAGTGTGCGGACAAGATGCTTTGGAATACCGTCAACCGGCATTATATAAGGCAGATTGATTTCAGTGCTTGTGCTGCTCGACAGTTCAATCTTGGCTTTTTCGGCAGCCTCTTTCAGACGTTGCAGCGCCATAGGATCCCTGCGCAGGTCTATGTTCTCGTCTTTCAAAAACTCCTCGGCCAGCCAGTCGATGATGACGTGGTCGAAGTCGTCGCCTCCGAGATGAGTGTCGCCGTTAGTTGATTTCACCTCGAACACACCGCCTCCAAGCTCAAGGATAGAGATGTCGAAAGTGCCGCCTCCAAGGTCGAACACGGCGATTTTCATATCCTTGCTCGATTTGTCGAGACCGTAAGCCAGCGATGCCGCAGTAGGCTCGTTGACAATACGTTTGACAGTCAGACCGGCTATCTCGCCTGCCTCTTTGGTTGCCTGCCTCTGGGCGTCGCTAAAATACGCCGGCACGGTGATGACGGCCTCCGTAACTTCCTGACCCAGATAATCTTCTGCCGTCTTCTTCATCTTCTGAAGCACCATAGCCGATATTTCCTGAGGAGTATAGAGGCGTCCGTTGATGTCCACGCGGGGCGTGTTGTTATCTCCGCAAATAACGGAGTACGGCACGCGCGAAGTCTCTTTTTTCATGTTGTCAAACCGTTCGCCCATGAACCGCTTTATCGAAAAGATAGTGTTCTTGGGGTTAGTGATGGCCTGACGCTTGGCAGGGTCGCCTACCTTGCGTTCGCCGCCATCCACAAAAGCTACAATCGAAGGCGTTGTGCGCTTGCCTTCGCTGTTCGCTATAACTACCGGTTCGTTGCCTTCAAGTACGGCAACACATGAATTTGTTGTTCCTAAGTCTATTCCAATAATTTTTCCCATTGTTTATTTATGTTTTAGTTATACTTATATTCTGATCTCTCGAATTGATTTTTTGCTCAATCCGCTTGACTATCTTCAAATAATGTGCCAAAGCATAAATAAGGCTCCTACCCATGATTTTTGTCATCAAATATGACAAAATGGCAGAAAAATGGGAATTAGGCGAATGTTCCGGCTATAAGAATAGAGACAACAAGGGCGAGGATGGCGTAAAGTTCGGGGAAGACGGCCATTACCATAGTTGTGGCAAAGACGTTATGACCGGCAGCGGTGGCGGCTACTCCGTTGGCGCAAACCTGACCCTGACGAATCGCAGAGAAGAGGCCGGCAAAGCCCATCAACAGTCCGGCGCCGAAGATTCCGCCCGCTACTATCCATGTGATTTCGGGCACAAGATATTCCTGCACCATCATATAGGCGACAAAGCCGTACAGACCTTGCGAACTCGGAAGGGCGCTAAGGCCGATGTACGTTCCCATTTTTTCGGGCGCTTTCTTCATCGCGCCGATAACTGTGTTACCGCAAATAGTCAGGCCGTAAGCGCTTCCTATTCCGCTCAATCCTACCATTAATGCTACGCCAATATAGGCTAATACAATTGGTTCCATAATTTTTCTGTTTTATTAAGTTTGTAATTAATTTGATTTATTTCTTTATAAATGGTTTATAATCAATACCTCCACCTTCAAATTCGGAGTTCTTGTAGTACTCGACATAAATAAGTCGCAGAGGGTGCACGAGCGAACTGATGATGCCTAATCCGAAGTTAAGCGCGTGGCCTACAAGCAGGATAAGCAACATCGGCAGCCAGCGAATAAAAGGATTCATCGAAGCCGTCAAATCAATAGCCATAGTATTGAAAACGCCGCCGAGCAGTGCGCTTGTAAGACCGATTGCATAGAGGCGGATATACGAGAGAACGTCGCCTACAAGGCCTGAAACGGTGTTGTATGTATTCCACAAACCGGAGCCGAAATTAAGAAAGACGTTTTTCCCCGGAGTGTTGTAGAGCAGCGCCACCAAAGCGGAAAGACCGGCAATACCGTAGAGGACGTATTCGACCGCCTGCGGCAGAGATATGTTAGCCTTGGGCAGCACGAGAATGCAGGCCGACGAGACGATAACAAAAACCCATGCGAAAGCCGAGAGGCTGTATTTAAGTCCGCGTTGAATCTTTATCTTTATGGCAGCAATTATTTTGGCATAAACGACGTGAAAGAAACCTATCACGAGCGAGATAATCATCAGATTATCAGATGTCAGAAAGTACTTTTTGACTGAAGCGAAAGCGCTGAACGCGGCTATGGAAAATCCGAAGAACGAGCCGGTGAGCAGGCCTATGGCCATAGTGGCAATGCCGAAATACGAGACCAGCGAGAGTATGGGTTTGAGGCTTTCGGATACCTTGGGTTTGAGGAATAATGCAGCGAGTACGAGTATGAGGCCATAGCCGCCGTCGCCGAAACAGAGACCGAAAAAAAGCATGAAAAACGGCGCGAAGAGCGGGGTCGGGTCGAATTCCTTATAGTTGGGCATCGAATACATCCGCGTCAGAGGCTCGAAAAGCTTCGTGAAACGGTTGTTTTTCAGCTTGATAGGTATATTGTCTTCGTCTGTTATTTCGAGGTCTTGGTAGAAATAACCTTTAGCGTCGAGAGCGCGGGTCATTTCCGTTCTCTTGCCGGCCGGAATCCAGCCTTCGATAAACATCAGTTTATCAGCAGCTTCGTGCGATGTTTGCGCCATCACTCCGTTCCATTCCGTCTCGTTTTCGAGTTCGACGCTCAGGCTTTTCAGCGAAGCGTAACCGGTACGTGCTATCTTTAGCAGTTCATTTTCTACTTCTTCTTTCCGGCGGGTCGCTTGCTCGATTTCGTCCGAGATACTGCGGTAATCCTTGAGAGGCAGTTTGGCGCGGTCGGCGTCAATAGGCAGAACAGCGCCAATGCGGGTTATGGTGATAAAATATACCGTCGATTGTAATGTATTTATTTTAAGTGCATTATAAGCTTTTTCCCATGCTTCGTCGTAGCGAGATTCGGGGCAGGTGAAAAACGACACTACATAGCCCGATTTGCGCATCTTTCCAATCGTTTCGTAAGAGAAATCACCCCATGCAGTAAAGGCCTC
>JAITPL010000155.1 GCA_031289445.1 Tannerella sp. | reverse complement strand
TGCCGCGTATGCTATGCAACGGCGGATGTCGTTATACTCTGTAACGTCTTTCTTATAAGTCTCCATTTCTTCAGATGTTAATTGTTTAGGCTACTCCGCCATTTCACCTCCAGTTCGGCCACCTCGTCTTCCGACAGGCCCATAAATTGGGGGATCGTATTATCAGGCACTCCCAATGTTCGCAAGTTTGTATAGATCAAGAAATTAGTTTCCCGCCGTCCTTTCATCAGTCCTATCTGCTCTCCTTTCATCAGTCCTATCTGCTCTCCTTTTATCAGGTTTTGCTCTGCCGCGTATGCTATACAACGGCGGATGTCGTTATACTCTGTAACGTTTTGCTTATAAGTTTCCATTTCTTCAGATGTTAATTGTTTAATTTCTGCTGCTTTAAATAATCTCTCAAATACTCTCCCCTGCACTTCTTTTGGCCTTTGGTCGAGGCTTTGCAGGTTCTTCAAACAAAACAGCCACCGGTCCATATTGGTTTCCAGCTCGGTAATCGCCTTGTTGAACTTGGGCAACTCCACATAAACGAAGTTCAGCTTATTGGAGAAGCGCTCCTGTGTCCGTTCGCGCATCAGATAAATACGCTCTATCACATGCTCCGCGTCTTCCTTCTCCTCAAATATTTTGAAGTCCAGAATCGACACTACATAGACCGGCTTCAGATTGAAATCCCATACGCCCTGCGGCGCCTGACTCTGTATCGGGAAGGTTGAATAGAACAAACTTCTGTCAACAAAATAAGGCTCTTTAGCTT
Organism: Tannerella sp.; assembly: GCA_031289445.1. Lineage (GTDB taxonomy): Bacteria > Bacteroidota > Bacteroidia > Bacteroidales > Tannerellaceae > Tannerella. Next base: position 6,660 of record JAITPL010000155.1, on the reverse strand, counting down.
TCTGCATCTCGACAACAAAGTACTCCTTCTTGTCGTTGGTGCAAAAGATGTCGAAAACAGCTTTGCGGTCGTTTTCGAGGCGTCCTAGCTGGAAGGTCGGCATGTACTGTATATCCGTAATCAGTCCTGCTTCCTTAAGCACCTCGTTAAGAAAGTCAATCAGAAGCTCCTTGTTAGCCTCGGTGGCAAAGAGTTTCTTGAAGCCAAAATCGGTCAACGGATGGATATACGTTGTCTTGATTTCGTCTTGTTCTTCTGTCTTCTTGGCTTCTGTTTTCTTGACCTTTGTCTTCTTGACCTCTGTCGTTTTGATTTCTGTCTTCTTTTTCATCTTCATAAAATTATTGTGTGAACTCGCGACAAAGATAAGATTTTTTTTTTGACATTTCCAAGTTTCTGAGGAATAAAAGTAGAAGGTAGAAGGTAGAAGTTAGAAGTTAGAAGTTAGAAGTTAGAAGTTAGAAATTGTTGCAGAATTAACAAAATCGTCATTCAATCATCTCGATCGCTTTCCCCAAAGTCCTCAACGTCCCCAACGTCCTCAATTTCACAAAATCACCATTCAATCATCTCGATCGCTTTCCCCAAAGTCCTCAAAGTCCCCAACGTCCTCAATTTCACAAAATCACCATTCAATCATCTCGAATGCTTTCCCCAAAGTCCTCAACGTCCTCAATGACGGCGGCAATTATCAATTCTCAATTATCAATTAAAAAAAGTACGCTGCGCTTAGGGCGCATATATAATTGCGTCCTTTGTAGCTGTCCAAGTCATTGGCGTCGAATGTCTTATAGTTGTCTGTAAGGCTGAAGTTATAGTTAAAAGTCAGCTGTAGATGGTTGAGCAAGTCAGCGCCGAGCGCGAAGCTAAGGCCTGCGCCGAAGCTCTGCGTCTTTATCTGACTGAGTATATTCTCGGCCTTACGGTGCAGTTCCCAATTCTTGTCGCCGCCTATCAGGAAGTCTATATAAGGGCCAACGGCTATGTATGGGTTGATGAGCGGTGTACCGAGCTTAAACTTCAGATTTACAGGCACTTCGAGATATGAGTTACTCACCGTTACACCGTCCGTATCGAAACCTTTACGGGAGAAGAGTATAGCGGCGTCGAGACCCAGCCCGCCCCGCCCCATCATGGCCTCGATGACGGGGCCAAGATGGTAGCCGGTGATATTGTCGGAGCGAAAAACATCAGTATTGAAGGTAGCGCTTGCGACGCTGACGCCACCTTTGACTCCGAAGCGCGCCGAGGGCTGTGCATTAGAAAGAACGCCTAATGAAAGCAAAATAAACAAATATATATACCGATACATATATCTTATATTTTGTAGTAATCTTCCCAGCCGGAGCGCGGTGGCGCACCTGTGAGCATAGCGTTGGCGAAGGGGTTGTTCGTGATCCGCTTGGCAACCGGATCAAACTCCAGCTTGGTATTCATGCGCTGAGCGATAACGCCAAGGTTGAACACCTGACTCAAGGGGCCTGCTATCTCGAAAGGCGAGCGTGTCTTTTCCTTGCCCTGACAGGCGAGGAGGAAGTTAGCGTAATGATTGGACGGCGACTTGGGCACTTCGGGCAGCTTCGACGCCATCTCTTTAGCTTTCGCTTCAGGTATGATAGAGAGCGGGCTACCGTGCGATCCGCCTTTGAACGTCAGTTCCTTGCTGTATATCTCCTTGCCCGGATTGAGTTTGAGAGGTTGCAGTTTGCCGCCGGCGACGGTAGGAATATTGGGATCGACATCCGATGTACCGTATCCTTCGGGCACCTGCGGTATGTTATCCAGACCGTCATACCATGTAACGTCGAGCGCGGGCATATTCTTGCGGGCTGCGAAGCGGAAGAGCAGTGTAGATGACATCGGATAGAAGTAATCGTTATGTTCCTTGAGCATAAGCGGATTGACTTCGTATGGCAGACCGAGTTCGAGGAACTGATGAACGGTATCGAGGATATGTGCCCCCCAGTCGCCGAGAGCGCCCATGCCGAGGTCATACCAGCAGCGCCAGTTGCCGTAGTGATATTTCTCGTTGTACTCGTGATACCAGCTGGCCATGTTCCATGTGTCCCAGTCTATACTTGCGGGCATGGTTTCGGGTGCGGGATACCTGTCGATACGCGAGTCCCAGCCGTGCCAGCGGCGCGAAGAGTTCATGTGAGCCGTAACGGCTGTTACATCCTTGATGATACCGGCCTCTTTCCATGCCTTAAACTGGAAATAGTTGGCTTCCGAGTGTCCCTGGTTACCCATCTGTGTAGCTACCTTGGGATACTTTTTAGCGGCCTCGATCATCAGCTCGCCTTCGAGGAAAGTGCGGCTCATAGGTTTCTCTACATAGATATGCTTGCCTTCCTTGATAGAGCGGATGACAACCGGGAAATGCGCAAAATCGGGGATACCGGCGCTTACGGCGTCGATTTTCGACCCCATCTTGTCGAACATTTCCCTGAAATCCTTGAATCGGGGAACGTCGGGAAACTGCGACAAAACCTTCTGGGTATGCTTGGCGCCCATATCTATGTCGCATAGAGCCACAATGTTAGCTAATCCTGTCTTAGCAAACTCGGCTATAATCTCGCCGCCCCGGTTACCTATACCGACGCAAGCCAGATTCACTTTATCACCTGCTCCGACAATCTGCCGATAGGCCGAAGCGTTCATTTTCAATCCTCCCACGGCCAGCCCTGCGGAGGCCATGGTAGCTGTCTTTAAAAAATTTCTACGTGTAGTCATGATGAAACTATTTTTTATGAGTAATTTATTTGCAAAGATACAAAAAAAATTTGAACTGAATAACCCCGACAGGGTTTGAACTCCTGTCAGGGTTAATCAATTGATTGACTGTCAGTCAATTGGCTCGAAGTTATCTTTACCGACGCCACAAATGGGGCAAACCCAGTCGTCAGGCAAATCTTCAAACGCAGTGCCCGGTTCTATCCCGCTATCGGGATCGCCTACAGCAGGGTCATAGATGTACCCGCAAGGCAAACATTCGTACTTTTTCATCTTGTTTATAACTTTAATGTGAATATTCCGTGGCAAAGGTACGGAAAAAAAATTAATTTTCTTACCTTTGCGGCGTATTTTCGCACGATAGAGTTAAAAATCATATAAATGAACAGGGAAAAATCGGTTCTTGCATATAAAGATGCGCTGCGTTACATACCGGGCGGGGTCAACAGTCCGGTGCGTGCATTGAAAAGCGTTGGAGAGACGCCACTCTTCATCAGGAGAGCTAATGGCGTTACGCTGACGGACATTGACGGTAACAACTTTACCGATTTTTGCCTGTCATGGGGTGTGGGTATATTGGGACACGCATTTAACCCGGTCATACAGGCTGCCAAACGGGCAGTAATAATGGGGTCGTCCTACGGCATACCCACATTGCAGGAAACGGAACTTGCCAGACTTGTCATCAGTGCAATAAAAAGCATCGAGAAGGTGCGCTTTGTCAACTCCGGCACCGAGGCTGTAATGTCGGCTATCCGCCTGGCCAGAGGCTTCACCGGCAGAGACCTCATAGTGAAATTCGACGGCTGCTATCACGGCCATGCCGATCATCTGTTAGTGTCGGCAGGCTCCGGCGTAGCTACCCTGGGCGCTTCGTCGTCGGCAGGCGTACCGGAAGCTTTCGTATCCTGCACTGTCAGCTTGCCTTACAACGACAGGGAAGCGGTCAGCGAACTGTTCAAAGCGAGAGGCAGTGAGATAGCGGCGATAATCGTAGAGCCGGTAGCAGCCAACATGGGCCTTGTATTGCCCGAAAAAGGCTTTCTGCAACACTTGCGCGAGGTATCTTCAGCGCACGGCTCATTGCTTATCTTCGACGAGGTGATAACCGGATTCAGGCTCGGTACGGGCGGAGCGCAGCAACTGTATGACGTTACACCCGACCTCACAACCATAGGCAAGATTGTAGGAGGCGGTTTTCCGGCGGCCGCATTCGGCGGAAGGAATGACATAATGGCCTTACTTGCTCCCGACGGCCCTGTCTATCAGGCCGGTACACTGTCGGGCAATCCGGTAGCGATGGCCGCAGGGATAGCGACCTTGAACGAGTTGTTTTCGGAGAACTACTATGTGAAGCTAAACGACAAGTCGGCGAAATTTATAGGCGAACTGAAAGAAATAATTCAAGACAAGAGTGTAACAGTCAACCATATAGGCAGCATGTTCACGATATTTTTTTCACGCCATAAAGTAAGGTCGTTTGCCGATGCCAAGCGATGCAATCAGGAAGAATTTGGATGCTTTTTCCGTTTTATGCTTGCCAACAACATCTATATCTCGCCTTCCCAGTTTGAGGCGAATTTTATCTCGTCCATACACACAAGGGTCGAGTTGAGCCGTTTTCTTAATACAGTCAGACAATATTTCAAATCAAAAATAAACAAATAAATGAACAAGATTTCAACAAAAATCATAGCAACAAAGTACGCAAAGCCTGATGTACACGGCGCAATCAATATGCCGGTATATCGCAATGCCGCATTCGAGTACCCCGATTCACAGTCTATAGCCGACGCCTTCGCGTTCCGCACCGACCTGCATACCTACTCGCGCATATCCAACCCTACGGTGGCTAATTTTGAGGCAAAGATACAACAGGCTTCGGGCGCCGAGAACGTTATGGCGCTCGCTTCCGGCATGGCGGCTATCTCGAACACTTTCCTGACCATCGCATCGGCAGGCAATAACATAGTGTCGTCGCCTCACCTCTTCGGCAACACGTTCTCGTTCTTTCGTTCGACGCTGGCTTCTTTTGGCGTCGAGATACGCTATGTCGATACCGACGACCTTTACGCCGTAGCCGCCGCTATAGACGGCAATACATGCGCTTTCTTCGCCGAGATACTGACCAATCCCCATCTCGAAGTAGCCAACCTGCCGGCTATCTCTGCAATCTTGAAGGAACGCGGTGTGCCGATGATTCTCGACACGACGGTTATTCCATGGGGTGGCTACGACCGCGAGAAAGCAGGCGTGGACATTGATGTGGTGTCAACCACAAAATACGTATCCGGGGGCGCTACAAGCATCGGGGGCGCTATCGTTGACTACGGCGTTCACGACTGGAAGACAAACCGCAAGCTATCCGCCTTGCCCAAACCCAAGGGCATGTCGCGCTTCTTCTTCAAACTGCGTTCGGAGATTGGCCGCAACATAGGAGCCTATATGTCGCCGGATACTGCCTACCTGCAATCGCTGGGTATGGAATCGCTCGAACTGCGCTACGAACGTATGGCGGCAACAGCCTCTACCCTCGCCCATTCACTCGCCCAGAACTCTAAAATAGCGAAAGTCCACTACCCCGGTCTGCCCGATTCGCCTTACTATTCTATTGCACAGCAGCTGTTTAGCGGCAATCCGGGCGCCATGTTCACCATCAGTCTGACGAGCAAATCCGACTGCTTCCGTTTTATGGACGGGTTGCAAATAATACGTCGCGCCACAAACCTCTTCGACAACAAGACGCTTGTCATTCATCCCGAATCGACTATCTATGCAACGTTTCCGCCCGAACTCAAGCGACTTGTAGGCATTGACGACACTCTTATCCGTTTCTCTGTCGGTCTGGAAGAAGCCTCCGACCTGCTCGAAGACATAGAAAAGCAATTGAGCATTCAACAGTAGCCGATGATTTTGTTGCAGCGATGATGGATAGATTGCTTCGTACCTTATAATGACAATAATCGCAAACGCCTTATTATTAGGCCGTTTCAACAAGCATATATCCCCTCTTTTTTGCCATTTGGTAAAGTCGGGCTTCTTCTTTTATCTGCTGTTTTTTGCTTTCTTCCTAATAAAACGATTCGTCATATTCGAGCCTTTTTTGACAAGCGTATAAAGCAGTAATGCCGGATGTCGGACTACACACTTGTTGGCTGCCCTCGCCTTCTTGCGGATGCAGGTCTTGCGGTATAAACGCCCCGGTTGTCCCTTGCTTCCGTGAAGGGAACGGGCGGCGATTCGCAAGGTCTGCGTGGTAGTATTTCTTCCGGTGACCGTGTCCCTTGAGCTTGCTGTTGGATATGTTTGGACGGGGTGCCGGACAGAGCCACGGGGCAAACGCTTCCGCACTCCTCCATTTGCTCGTGTCCATGCCCGTAACACTCAAAAATACCGGTATTGTCTTTACTTCTATTCCCTCTACTTTGGTCAGATCTATTCCGGGTATTTCTTTCAGTAGCGTGCTGCCGTCAAAGTCAAATCCGTTTTTCCGGGCTTTGGGGGTAGATTTTTTTTTACCCCGATCTTTTTCCGCCGAAGGCTTTTCCCGGTGACTGTTTTCTACCTTCCGTTTTTCTGCGAGATTTATCTGTTGTTCTCTATATAAAGATCATACTTTTTTATCTGGCGGATATGGAAACCATATTCTTCAATCTTCTCTCCCGGTACATTTAACCCAACTTGGCAACAATTGTCTCAAAATTCATTCAAAACGGGTTAATTTTCGAATCTTCACTTTTAGTAAAATACTATAAACCAGCAATATAACATTTTTTAATGGTTTTAAAAATCGTTTGTAGTCCCAGAATCTTTTATTAACATTTGGTCAATTGGAATTTTATTTGTATCTTTGCGACGGATTTTTATGTTTATTTTTACTTAAAGTCATGTTTATAAAGAAGATAGATAAATCAAATCGAAAAAACG
>JAITPL010000146.1 GCA_031289445.1 Tannerella sp. | reverse complement strand
TCTACAGCCTTTCCGCCCTCGCTGATTAAGGCTTCCTTGCAGGAAATAAGCGAGGTGGAATTGATAACCATGCCGGAGCCTTTGCGGGGGATTGCGAAACTGTAAGTCGTGTCCCGGCTTTCAACCGGCTCAAAATCAATAAATTTGTCTAAATTGCTCATTAGCAGATTTTTCTCCCGGATACTCATGCTTAGAGTTATATTAACCGTATCTTCGCTTACGTTGCGTAAAGGTATTTGTAAGGCTTCCATAGCGTCTAACAAGTTGTTTTTGACGTCCTTGCGGATACGGAACAGTGACCTTGACATCGGTGCATCGGGTATGATTTTGCCGTTGACACGAAATCCCTCGGCGCCTATCTGTATGGTGTCGCCGGGCATCCCTACGATGCGGCCTGCAAACCGTGGAGGCGAAGCTTCGTCGCGCTTGAGCGGACTTCTGTAGAGTACGAGGCGTCCGCGACCGGGGTTGTCGCCTGTTTTCAGTTTGTTGACCAATACTCTGTCTCCTGTACCGACGGAGTCGCTGAAGTGATTGCTTTTGATATGGTAAGAGCCAAGCAGAAACAGGCGCACGACAATAACTATCGCTATTGCAGCAAGAAAGAAAATGACATATCGGAGAGCCTGTTTCATAAGCGCTTATAAATCAGTTAAACGATTCCACAAAACGAAACATGCGATTCCAGCGAATGCCGCCGTTGAAAATGTTGCGGTCTTTATCCAATGATAGCCAAACCATTATGGGTTTACCTACTATATGGTCTTCGGGCACGAAACCCCACGAACGGCTGTCGGCGCTTAAATGCCGGTTATCGCCCATCATCCAGTAATAGTCGTACTTGAAGGTATAGCTCGTTGCAGCCTGTCCGTTGATAAGTATTGTTCCGTCGGCGCGGACGTCGAGGGTATTGTTCTCGTAGTTGCGGATGCAGCGGTGATAGAGGGCAAGATTGATTTTGTCGAGCTTGACGGTAGCGCCTTTTTTAGGAATCCAGATCGGGCCATAGTTGTCGCGCGACCAGCCTGTAGGATATTCAAGCGGATAATAGCCTCCTTCGCCGAAAATATTGTCGGTCTCAATCTTGATGTTCTTGATAGAGGGCATTTTTTTCAATATGTTTACGGCTTCGACGGTCAGCGGAAGTTTGTAAATAGGGTTATATTTGCCGTCGGCATTAGGCGTAAAGCCCATTAATGATATTATATGTCCCGACGCAAACACGCGGTCGTCGTTGTTCACCTTCATGCGGCGGAATATCTCGTCTTTAATGAGTGTGCCGTCGGTCTCTACATAATAGACGAACTGCACGTTACGCTTGTCCGGCAGTATTTTTCCGTCGATATATACTTGATTGTCAATTATTTGCAGCGAATCTCCCGGCATTCCTACGCAACGCTTGACGTAGTTCTCGCGCTTATCCACAGGACGGTAGATTATTTCGCCGTATTGAGCCTTGTCGAGGCGTACCGTTTCTTCGCCATATAAATCTTTAAGTGTATAATAATCGGGATTTTGCCTGTAAAGGGCGACGGTATCTCCGGCCGGAAAGTTGAATACTACTATATCGTCGCGCTTGACTGTTCCGATGCCTTTTACGCGCTTGTATCCCCAGTCAGGCCAGTCGAAATAGGACTTGCAGTTGAGGACGGGCAACGTGTTCTGAACGAGAGGGAAAGATATTGGCGTGTTTGGTACGCGGGGGCCGTAACTCAACTTGCTGACAAAGAGGAAATCGCCTATCAACAAAGACTTTTCGAGCGAGCCTGAGGGTATCTGATAGTTCTGAAAAACAAAAATATTGATGATGTAAACGGCTACCAGCGCGAACAACAGGTCGTCTATGCCGTTGAGAATAGAAGCTATTCGCGGGTTTTTCGACTTTTTCCACGCACTCCAGGGTATGAATTTGGTCAGATAGATGTCGGCAAGGATTATGAGTCCGAGCAACAGCCACCAACTACCCACCCACACCGAGAATAGTATCAATATCACTGCCCAGATGCCGAAGTTAATCAGCTGGCCGCGAGCTACGTTTTTTAGTTTGGTCATCTTATATAAAGTTAGAAGTTAGAAGTTAGAAATGTTGAGCATGTCTTGCATTCCGAGGAAACCTTTCTTGCCTGCGGTATATTCGGCGGCCAGAACTGCTCCAAGCGCAAATCCGGCGCGGCTTTTGGCGTCATGCCTGATTGTTATGACGTCAACTTCGGATTCGTAACGCACCTCGTGAATGCCCGGCACTTCGCCTTCCCGCAATGCCTGTATATGCACGACCTCGTCGGGGGCAGCAGTCTGTTCGCCCGCTTCTTGCAGTCTCCACTGCGTTTTGCGGTCTAAACCCTGCACTATGCCTTCCGCAACAGTGATAGCCGTACCGCTTGGGGCGTCAAGTTTGTGGATGTGATGTATCTCCGTCATGCCTGCGTCGTAGGCGGGAAAACGATTCATCAGCCTCGCCAGATAACTGTTGAGCGCAAAAAAGATATTGACGCCGACACTGAAGTTGGATGCGTAGAAGAATGTCTTGCCCTCCTGTTCGCAAAGGCGTTTGACCTCGTCTATCCTTGCCGTCCAGCCGGTAGTGCCCGAAACGACCGGCACATCAGCCTCGAAACAGCGCAGATAGTTGTCGAACGCGGTTGCCGGCGTAGTAAACTCTATCGCCACCTCTGCCGACCTGAACGCATCCGACCCGAATTCGTCAGTATTGTCGATGTCGATGGTTGCAACAATCGCATGTCCGCGCTGCACGGCTATCTGTTCGATTATATGCCCCATCTTGCCATATCCTATCAATGCAATCTTCATTTATTTGTTTGTTTAAGGGCACAAAGATAGTGATTTTATATAAGATTTGCCAATTGGATTTGCGAAACGGCACATTCGTTTATTTCCTCCGCTAACATTTCAACGCTTATTTGCAGTTCGGCAGCAATCACTTCATATACCTTATCGACCGTTATGGGTTTGTCGTCGGTTTCAACTAACAGGCGTCTGTTTTCCCAGGCCGACGAAAGCGCGTATTTGTCATACAGAAGGCCGAATGACAGATAGAAGTCCTCATAGAGTAAATTTTTCGCGATTTGCTGTTTGCCTCTGAAGCCGTGAATAATCCATGGCATCTTCGGTTTCAGCTCTCTGCGAATGCTTATCATGTCATTATGAGCTTTCACGCAATGGAGAATCATGGGTTTGGCTACTTCTTCGGCCAGATGTATGTGCTCGAGGAAAAGCTTGCGCTGGCGCGGGTAATCATTATATTTCCTGACCTCCAACTTGTCAAGACCGGTTTCGCCGATAGCGATAACCTCCGGCATGGCAGCTAAAGTGCGTACTGTCGGCATCAGCTTCTCGTCGTGATTCCACGGATGAATACCTGCGGAATAGAAAACACCTTCCGTGTAGCTGAAATCGTAAGATTTCAGCAAAGACAAGTCGATGGAAGCTATTGCCAATGTCCCGGCTTGCGTACTCCTATTGTGAGTATGTATATCAATATATTTCATAATTATCTCAAACTGAACTTTTTATATTAATTTTTATCTTGATGCTCTCTCTTGATGCTGCCCCTATTCTCTCTCTATCCTACCTCTTGATGCTGTCTTTATTCTCTCTCTCTTGATGCTGTTTCTCTATTCTCTCTTGATGCCGTCTCTTAATTCACAATTCTTAATTCACAATTCATAATTATCACGGTACCGGGTCGTATCCGCTACCTCCCCAGGGATGGCAGCGCAGAATCCTGCGTAGCGCAAGCAGAGAGCCTTTTAGCGGTCCGTGCTTTTTCAGCGCCTGAACCGCATATTCCGAGCAGGTAGGCGTATAGCGACAACTTGCAGGCGTCATCGGCGAAATACAGTACCTGTAGAAATAAACCGGTAAGAGTAATATCTTAGTAAACAAGTTCTTCATCCGTTTCCAATAATTTCCTTGCCGACGAGATTTTTCATTGCCTTGAGCATCGCCTTTTCGATGTTTCGATAGAGCAGTATCTCGTCGCTGAGATACGTGAAAGCCACATGCAGATACTTGCTGTTCTGCCGGTAGCTCTCCACAAGCTCGCTTTTATTCAGCCTGTAAGTCTCGCGTACAAGCCTTTTGATGCGGTTGCGTCCTACTGCCCTGCGAATGCGTTTCTTGGGAACGCTTATCATCACGCGAACGCCCGCCGGCCATCTCTC
>JAITPL010000061.1 GCA_031289445.1 Tannerella sp. | reverse complement strand
GTATCGGATAATAAACGGTTTTTGCAACACGAGGATGGCGCTCCGTTTTTCTATCTGGGAGACACGGCTTGGGAACTGTTTCTCCGCTTAGACCGCTCCGACGCCGACTTGTATTTGACCGATAGAGCGCGAAAAGGCTATACGGTTATTCAGGCTGTGGCTATCAATGAATTTAACGAAACCGACGTCAATATCCCGAACTCCTACGGACACAGGATTCTTGACAATTCCAATCCGGCTACTCCGGCGCTTAAAGACGGCGACGACAACGATTACTGGGATCATGTAGATTATATTGTAAATAAAGCCAACAGTTTGGGTATGTATATCGGTTTTCTTCCTTCGTGGGGGAAATACTGGCATGACGAAAAACCATTGTTCAACACCGAAAACGCTTATAAATACGGCCTTTTTCTGGGGAAACGGTATAAAGACAGGCAGATAATCTGGATACTCGGAGGCGATCGCAGTGTGGACAACGACCGGCAGCGCGAAATCATAAAAGCATTGGCTAAAGGGCTGAGAGAAGGTGATGAAGGTGCGCATCTTATCTCTTTTCATCCGTCCGGAGGCAGAGGCTCGGCAGAGTGGTTTCACGAAGAAACGTGGCTGGATTTCAATATGAGGCAAAACGGCCACAATTCCGACTATACCGGCAATTACAGCAAGACACTGGACGACTATCGCCGTGCTCCTGCAAAGCCGGTTATGGATGGCGAGCCATTATATGAAGATCATCCCTTATCCTTTAATGCAGCGCGTTTGGGACATTCGATAGCCGCCGACGTTCGCCGCGCGATGTACTGGGATCTGTTCAACGGCGCTTTCGGTCATACTTACGGTCATCATTCCGTCTGGCAAATGTATGATCCGGAGAAAAAGCGGTCGCCTGTAAATAATCCGCTGATGCCTTGGAAAGAAGCTATCAATCAACCGGGAGCCGGACAGATGATGTATGGAAGAAAATTGATTGAATCGCGACCGTTTCTGACACGGATACCCGACCCTTCGATTATAGTTACCGGCGAAGTAGCTACGTCAATTCCCGGCGAAGGACGTTACCGTTTTGTTGCAACGCGCGACGAAGCGGGAACGTATGCAATGATCTACGCCCCATGCGGTCGTAACTTTACCGTGCGGACGGACGTCATAAAAGGGAAAAAGATAAAAGCATGGTGGTTTAATCCCCGCAACGGTAAAGCAATCTCTATCGGAACATTCGACAACAACAGCAGTGAACGGACTTTCTCGCCTCCCGATAAAGGAGAGGAGACAGACTGGATTCTGGTGCTTGATGACGCCGCGCGTAAGTATCCCGCCCCTGCCGGCTAAGCGGTAAAGGATGCAGTCCGTGTTTGTTTGGCAACATTTTTGTTATATGCAGGGTGAAATCAAAATGTAATATAATAAAATATGCCGGACAACGAAATAATAGAGACATCAAATCAGACGCAGGGAACGACCTCTGACAGCGCCTTCCGGACGCCCGCGAACGAGAAGCAAAGGGCGGCAGGAGCAAATGCCGATGCGACAGATTTGCAGACGGAGACTGAATTAAAGTCAGAAAAAACAGAAGAAGCCGACAATTTGTCAGCCGACGCCAATTTTGCGGACAATGCAAAAAAAACAGAAACAGCAGAGGAAAGATATGCCGCTTTGAATGATTCGCATCTGCGATTGATGGCGGATTTTGACAACTTCAGGAAGCGTACTGTTCGCGAGAAAGCCGAACTTATAAAGAGCGGAGGCGCCAGCGTGCTTACCAATCTGCTGCCTGTGGTTGATGATTTTGAGCGGGCGCTGAGCATTCTGCAAAACACTGAAGAACTCGGCGCGGCGGTTGAGGGCGTCAAGTTGATATACGACAAGTTTATAGCCTTCCTTACGCAGCAGGGCGTCAAAGCCATTGACGCCGTAGGGCAACCCTTCGATACCGAAATGGCTGAGGCGATTGCCATGGTGCCTGTTGCCGAAGAGGATAAGAAAGGCAAGGTAATAGACTGTGTACAAACCGGTTACACCCTGTATGACAAAGTTTTGCGACATGCCAGAGTTGTAGTTGGCGAATAAATTTAAGAATCTAAACATAGCATTTTATGTCAAAGCGAGATTATTATGAGGTATTAGGCGTAGGTAAAAGCGCCGCAGCCGATGAGATAAAGTCAGCCTACCGGAAGAAAGCCATTCAGTATCATCCCGACAAGAATCCGGACGACAAGGATGCTGAGGAGAAGTTCAAGGAGGCGGCGGAGGCTTACGACGTGTTGAGTAATCCTGAGAAGCGTCAGCGTTACGACCAGTTCGGTCACGCGGGCGTAGGCAGTTCGGCGGCCGGTGGCGGAGGCTACGGCGGAGGCGGCGGCATGTCGATGGATGACATCTTCGAGCGCTTCGGGCCTCTGTTTGGAGACCTTTTGGGGAACGCATTCGGGGGAGGCCGATTTAGCGGAGGCGGATTTTCGCGAGGCGGCGGCCGTTCTGTTCAGCGCGGCTCCGACCTGCGTGTGAAGGTCAGGCTCAACCTCAAAGAGATAGCAAACGGCACAGAGAAAAAAATAAAGGTCAATAAGCACGTGCAGTGTACAAAATGTCATGGCAGCGGCGCCGAGGACGCCAATAGCGTTACGACCTGTCAGACCTGTCACGGTAACGGCTACGTTACGCGAGTTGCCAACACCATACTCGGACAGATGCAGACGCAATCGACCTGTCCGACCTGTAACGGTCAGGGCAAGACGATAACAAAGAAGTGCAAGACCTGCCACGGCGAGGGCGTAGTACGCGACGACGAGGTTGTAAATATCAACATACCGGCGGGCGTAATGCGAGGTATGCAGCTGTCTGTTCAGGGCAAGGGAAATGCGGCGCGTTACGGCGGCATAAACGGTGATTTGCTGGTCGTCATTGACGAGGAGCAGGACAACGAACTGATTCGCGACGAAAACGACCTGATTTACAACCTCTTGCTTTCTGTTCCGCAGGCTATTCTGGGCGATACCGTTGAAGTGCCGACCGTCGAAGGACGAGCGAAAGTGAAGATAGAAGCCGGTACGCAGCCGGGCAAGGTATTGCGTTTGCGTGGCAAGGGATTGCCGTCGATAAACGGCTATGGCACAGGCGATTTGTTAGTGAATATCAACGTTTATATACCCGAAAAAATCTCGTCGGACGAGAAATCAAAGATACGCCAGATTGAAGACTCGGCAAACTTCATTCCCGACCAGGCCGCCAAAGACGAGATGTATAAAAAATTCCGCAATTTAGTAGAATAATTCGCGGTTTTTTTCTAATTATTTTGTGTTATGCAAAGAAATGTGTATCTTTGCAGTTCAATATACACATTTTATGGCAGAAACGAAACAGATTAAGCGAGCGTTAGTCTCGGTTTACTATAAAAACGGCTTGGAAGAAATTCTGAAAAAACTTCATTCTGAAGGCGTTGAATTTGTCTCTACAGGCGGGACGCAGCAGTTCATCGAATCGCTCAACATTCCATGCGAGGCTGTAGAGACGCTGACAGGTTATCCGTCAATACTTGGCGGAAGGGTCAAGACGCTGCATCCCAAAGTATTTGGCGGCATACTCGCGAGGCGCGATAACACCGGCGATAACGAGCAGATAAGTCAATACGGAATACCGGAGATAGACCTTGTAATCGTCGATTTGTATCCTTTCGAGGCTACGGTCGCGTCGGGAGCGCCGGATGACGAGATAATCGAAAAGATAGACATTGGCGGCATCTCGCTGATACGTGCGGCGGCCAAGAACTACAACGATGTAGTGATAGTAGCTTCGCAGCAGCAGTATGAGCCGTTGCGCCAACTGATCGAAGACAAGGGCGCTCAAACGACCGTCGAAGAGCGTCGCTGGTTTGCCAAGGAAGCATTCGCAGTCTCTTCGGGCTACGACAGCGCTATCTTTAACTATTTTGATGGCGGCGAAGGTTCGGCAATACGTGTTGCGGCCGACACGGTCAACCTTATGCGCTACGGCGAAAACCCTCATCAGAAGGGAGTATTCTACGGCGACCTGACAAAACTTTTCAACAAACTCAACGGCAAGGAAATATCCTACAATAACCTGCTCGACATAGATTCGGCATTGACGCTTATTGACGAGTTCGACGAACTGACTTTTGCTATCATCAAGCACAACAACGCCTGCGGCATAGCCTCACGCGATACTGTTCTCGACGCCTGGCTCGACGCCTTGGCGGGCGATCCTGTTTCGGCTTTCGGCGGGGTGCTGGTAACTAACGGCGTGATAGACAAGGATGTAGCCGAAGAAATCAACAAACTGTTCTTCGAGATAATCATCGCTCCCGACTACACAATCGAAGCGCTGACAGTGTTATGTCAGAAAAAAAACCGCATCATTCTGGCGCGGAACAAGGAACAGGCCACGCAGAAGCATCAGTTCCGCTCGCTGCTCAACGGCGTGCTGGCGCAAGACCGCGACACAAGCATACAGACCGCCGCCGACCTTGAGCCGATGACGCAAAAGCAGCCAAGCGAGGACGAAGTAACCGATCTGCTGTTTGCCAACAAACTTGTGAAGCACAGCAAGTCGAATGCCATCATACTTGTAAAGAACAGGCAGTTGTGCGCCGGCGGCGTGGGTCAGACCTCGCGTGTCGATGCCCTGAAACAGGCCATAGATAAAGCCAATTCATTCAACTTTGACCTCAGCGGCGCGGTGATGGCTTCGGACGCCTTCTTCCCCTTTGCCGACTGCGTTGAGATAGCGCACAATGCAGGCGTTACCGCTATTATCCAGCCCGGCGGCTCTATCAACGACAAGCTGTCGGTAGAGTATTGCGACGCCAATGGCTTGAGCATGGTTAAGACAGGTATTCGTCATTTCAAACATTAACCGTAACATAATTATCAAGATATGCAGTTTTTTTCATTTACCAAAGATATAGCAATAGACCTCGGAACGGCCAATACGATTATCATCTGCGACGACAAGATAGTGGTTGACGCGCCATCGGTTGTAGCATTGGACACACGCACCGAAACAGTGCTTGCCGTAGGCGAGGAGGCGCGTAAGATGCACGAAAGGACGAATCCCAACATACGTACCATACGTCCGCTGGGCGACGGCGTCATAGCCGATTTTCATGCGGCGGAAGAAATGATACGCGGCATGATAAAAATGATAACTTTTAAGAATCGCTGGTTTTCACCTCCTTTGCGCATAGTTATTTGTGTGCCGTCGGGGGCTACGGAGGTAGAGCGCCGTGCAGTGCGCGATTCTTCGGAGCGTGCAGGCGGTCGCGAGGTCTATCTGATAGACGAGCCTATGGCTGCGGCGGTAGGCATAGGCGTTGACGTCGAAGCGCCCGAAGGACACATGGTTGTGGATATTGGCGGAGGTACGACGGAGGTAGCCGTCATCTCGCTTGGAGGCATAGTTACAAAGACTTCCATACGCACGGCGGGCGACGTTTTCACTCAAGACATAATGGAATATATGCGTCGGCAGCACAATGTGAAAGTCGGCGAGGGTACGGCGGAAAAAATCAAAATAAACGTAGGCTCGGTAGTAACATCGCTCGACAATCCGCCTGACGACTATATAGTCAGCGGCCCCAATCAAATGACTTCGTTGCCGATGGTAGTACCTGTCTCGTATCAGGAAATAGCTCACTGTCTCGAAAAATCCATACATAACGTCGAAGGCGCTATTATGAGCACGCTCGAAAACACTCCGCCCGAACTATATACCGATGTTGTGCGCAACGGCATCTATCTGACCGGCGGCGGTGCGCTGATGCGTGGACTGGACAAACGGCTGACCGACAAGATAGGCATACGGTTTCATGTGGCCGAAGACCCGCTTCGCGCCGTTGCACGCGGTACCGGCGTTGCGTTGAAGAACTTGAACAAATTCAATTTCCTGTACAAGAGTTGATTAAAGAAAATGTCGGGATATGAATAAGTTGCTGGAGTTCATTGTTGCCCAGAGACATTGGATATTGTTTGTCGTATGCGAGATACTGTCTCTTGTACTGCTGTATCGCAATAATATCTATCAGAGGAATATGATTCTCAGTTCGGCCAATCTGGTTGTAGGCAACATCTCTTACGCTTCAAGTTCACTGTATTCATACTTCGATTTGAGGAACTCTAACCGGACGCTGCTTGAGCGTATAGGCTCGCTTGAAGCGGAAGTGCAGCATCTTCGGGCGCAACTTGACGACACGAGGTCGAGGTTGAATACTTACGACAATGTCTTTCTGACGGATACGTTGACGGAGGCTGACAGCGCCAACTACAGCTACACGTTCCTGAGCGCCTCGGTCGTCAATAACAGCACTACGCGATTGAATAATTACATCACCATAAATCGAGGCTCTGACGACGGCGTGCGTTCCGATATGGGCGTTATCTCGCCGCAAGGGGTTGTAGGTATTGTGATGACGGCTAACAGCAGGTTTTCGGTAGTCATTCCGCTGCTGAATGTAAAGTTGAAAGTCAGCTGTAAAGTCAGGAATACCAATTATTTCGGCGCCCTGTCATGGAAAGGAGGCGACGCGGGATACGCATATCTCGAAGATATGCCTTCGCATTCGGTTTTTGAGATTGGCGATACAATCGTTACAAGCGGTTATTCGACAGTCTTTCCGCCCGGATTGATGATCGGCGTGGTCGATGCTTATGACAAGCAGCATGACGATAACTTTTATTCTCTAAAAATCAGGTTGGCAACCGATTTCAAATCGCTTAATGCGCTGTGCGTGATTGAAAACCATACGCAGCAAGAACAAAAAGAAATAGAGCAGGAGGCAAAAAAATATGATTAAGATATGGATACAAATAGTAGTGAGCGCGGTGGTTTTCATTCTGCTACAGTCTTTAGTGGTGAACTATGTTCATCTCTTCGGGCTTGCCACTCCCTTTATCTATATATATATCATTTTGAAGCTGCCACTCGACCTGTCGCGTTCGCTCGTTATATTCATCGCGTTTCTGACAGGTCTGTCGGTGGATATGTTTTCAAACACATTCGGTATGCACGCCGCGGCATGTTCATTGCTGGGACTTGCGCGTCTGCCTCTGGCGAAACTTATTGTTGACATGCGCGAGGCGCCCGAAGGGATGATACCCTCGTATCGACTCGGCTTCGGAGTTTTTTTCCGTTACGTCGCGTTGTTGACCGCTATTCATCACATAGCTCTGTTTGTGATTGAATTTTTCGGTTTCTTTCAGCCTCTGATGATGACGGTACGCATGACCTTGAGTTTTATGCTTACGTTGTTGTTGATAATGGTTATTGAAGCGTTTAACCTTAGTAGAGTGAAAAGCAATGATTGAAAAACGCAGATATAACAACACAGGCCGTCGCTTGATTATTGCGGGTGCAGTAGTTCTTCTGTTCCTGTTTTATGTTGTGAGGCTGTTCATGTTGCAGATTGTAAGCGACGATTACAAGAAGTCGGCCGACAGTAACGCTTTTCAGAAGCGCACACTCTATCCTTCGAGGGGCGAGATTTACGACAGCAAAAACCGTTTGCTTGTAGTCAACCAGCCTTCCTACGACATTATGTGCATAATGCGCGAAGTGAAACAGCTCGACACAGTTGATTTTTGCGCTACTTTGGGTATTGACCGGGCGGTTTTCGTCAGCCGTATGGCAGCCATCAGAAATACTCCCGGATATTCGCCATATACCCCGCAAGTGTTTATGAATCAGTTGTCGGCGGATGAATCCGGTGCGCTTCAGGAGAAACTGTTCAAGTTTCCGGGTTTTAACATACGCACACGTTCATTGCGCGAATACCGCTATCATAATGCAGCTAACGTGCTTGGCTACACGGGCGAGGTGGATAAAAAGGATATTGAAGCCGATGATTATTATGTGCAGCGCGATTATTCGGGGCGTTCGGGCGTTGAACGCTCGTACGAGAATATTTTAAGGGGCGAGAAGGGCGAAGAGATACTGCTTCGCGATTCACGCGGGCGCATAAAAGGCAGATATGAAGACGGAAAATACGATGTAGAGCCTGTTTCGGGAAAGAAGATCACGCTTTCGATAGATATTGACTTGCAGACTTACGGCGAGGCGCTGATGGGTGAAAAATCTGGCTCTATAGTGATGATTGAGCCTGCGACAGGCAAGGTGTTATGCCTCGTCTCGGCGCCTACCTACGACCCGAGCCTGCTCAACGGACGGCAACTCGGCGATCACTATCAAACGCTCGGACGCGATTCGAAGCGACCGCTGCTCGACCGCTCAATCATGGGGTCATATTCGCCCGGCTCTACCTTCAAACCTGCGCAGGGACTGATATTGCTTCAGGAAGGCATCATTAACCGCGAAAAAACCTATACCTGCTATAACGGCTATCCGTTTCTGGGCGGTCATCCCCTTTGCCATACGCATTTCTCGCCCATATCCTTAGTGCCTGCGCTGGCTACTTCGTGCAATGCCTATTTTTGCTGGGGCCTGCACGAGATGCTCGACAGCCGCTCGCGTTACGATTCGATACAGTCGGCCTTCGAGATATGGAAAAAGCATATAGTATCAATGGGATACGGTTATCCGCTCGGTATCGACCTGCCCGGCGAGAATCGCGGTTTTATCCCCAACAAGGATTATTACAACAAAGCATACAAGCGTCGCTGGAACTCAAGCAGCATCATCTCAATCGCTATCGGACAGGGCGAAATCAACGCTACACCCCTGCAAATCTGTAACCTTGCGGCTACCATCGCCAATCGGGGTTATTATATTGTTCCTCACGTAGTCAGCGAGATTCAGGACACGCCTCTCGCCGAACAGTATGTTACTAAAAAATATACCGGCATCGAGACCGCGCATTACGACATGGTAGTCGAAGGAATGCGGGCGGCAGTAACCGGCGGCACTTGCAGGCAGCTCTACCTCAGCGACGTCGAAGTGTGCGGCAAGACGGGAACAGTGCAGAATCCTCACGGACGCGACCACTCGGCCGCCATAGCCTTTGCGCCGATGAACAACCCGCGCGTGGCTATCGTCGTCTATATCGAGAACGGAGGTTTCGGCGCACAGGTCGCTGTTCCGATAGCCCGCCTGATGCTTGAGAAATATTTCTACGGCAATGTTCCGGCCTACGAGCAGTGGCTCGAACAGAGGATGAAGACCTGGAGCACTGCACCCAACTCACCCAATTATATCAAAAAGGAAGGAGTGACGACGCATGATGACTGACAAGTTGAGCCTCTGGAAATCGGTGGACTGGTTTACCATCATTTTGTACTGTACGATGCTTGTAGCGGGATGGATCAGCATTTGCGGCGCGAGTTACGACTTCGACAATCCCGATTTCTTCTCGCCGTCGGGGCGTCCGGGCATGCAACTGATCTGGATCGGTATCTCGGCAGTGATGATATTTGTGATTATGATGATGGACAAGAATTTCTTCGAGACTTTTGCCTATTTCATCTATGGTTTTATCATTTTGCTGCTGGTGATTACAATCTTTGTCGCCCCCGACATCAAAGGCTCGCACTCGTGGCTCGTCATCAGCTCTTCTATACGGATGCAACCGGCAGAGTTTGCCAAGTTTGCAACCGCGCTTGCACTTGCGAAATGGATGAA
>JAITPL010000206.1 GCA_031289445.1 Tannerella sp. | reverse complement strand
TCCCAGGACAGGACGCGCCTTGTCGTCGCCGGAAACGATTACAAACCCCTCGTCTCCAACGTTAAACACATAGTAATAAGTAAGCTCCGACGCCGATGAACGAAGCGAGAGCTTCGGTTTTGCCTCATAAGCGAGGGTAAGGCTAGTCCCTGTAACCCCGCTGCGCAGAGTTATGTTATCAGAACTTTTAAGGTAGTTCCCGGCAACTTTGGTTGCCACGCCCAAATTCACATGCTCGGAATGTACGACACACACTGATAGCAGGAATGCTGCAAGTAAAAACGCCTTTCTCATAGTCAAAAAAATATTATTTGTTCCTTATACGGCCACAAAATCACATGAAATTTTCGGGAATTCCAGGCGCAAGGGATGAAAAAAGTTTTTTTACAGAGGAAAGATATGAAAAAATAAAAGAAAATATCACGAATGATGGCTAAAACTTTTTTTCGAGGCGCTATTTTTTGCGAAATAAATTGCTTGCAGAGGCCGGCCGCCCGAAAAGGCAGTATTTTCGTAACCGCAGATAAGGCGTAAGCCGCAACCCAATGCCGTCAATTCAAGCGGCAAACCGATTAGTTTAGAGTTTAGCAGGGAATACATATCAATAGAACCGGATTATACCCGCGTATGTTTTACCCCGTTCAGGGGTTTCACAATACGTGAATGTCCTGCGGACAAAGGTTTATGGGCAGGCATTCTTCTATTGATATGCAAGTCCTGACGGACTGTTGACCCGATGGCGTTTTCCTTAAATTGACGGCATCGGGCTTCTTGCTACGGCTCCCACGACTGCGGAGACGTGGCGCTTCGACGGTTGTCGCAACTCAATGACGACCTCAGAAATCGTTTTTCAACCCGTCGGCGTGCGCCGACGACTCCAGAAATCATTTTTCAACCCGTCGGCGCGCGCCGACTATGCAACAAGTCATTTATTTCAATATATATTATTCCTTAAATTTACGGCATTAAGCCGTAGCCTGCGGGAGTTTATCTATAGATATTGTATGCGATAATCACAATTACGGTGATTAGGGTGGCAACCAGCAAGCTGTATCTATGCCGACGGAAGTATAAGATGCAGAGAAAGAGACTGATATACGACAGTATCATCGTGATGAAGTCGAAGCGTAACGCGAGGCGGGCGCCGGGTACGGATGCAAAACTCTCGACTATCCACATTGTACTTCGTGCGAGGCTCTCGACTGTTGTGCTTAATATCGCGAAACCCGGCATCCATTCGGGCGTTATCATCCAAAGCAGGGTGGCAGGTATAAGCAGATTCGCCAGAAATGAGAGCGCAAGGTTAGTGAAGATAAAAACCATCGAGGTCTGGCCGAAATAGAAACAGCACAGGAAGCAGGTGCCGAGTTGGGCTGACAGCGTAACGGTCAGAATAGTCCAGGGCGTGGCTATCAGCGGATTCTTTATTGTAATGAGTTTGCTGAAGCGCGGTTGCAGGTAGAGAATGAAAAAGACGGCTATGAAACTCAACTGGAAGCCGACGCTGTAGAGGTAGAAGGGGTTGTAAACCAGCATGCAGAACGCAGCTCCCGCCAATGTGTTGTATTTGTCGTGCATCCGGCCGCTGACCGTGCCTGTGAGGTATATCGAAATCATTATTGCCGCGCGGACGGCTGCTGTGGTCAGGCCGGATATGTAGGTGAACGACCAGACCATAAGCATCGACAGTGCATATTTCAGTATGTTTGAGGTTTTGCCGCGTTTAGGCAGTACCGACAGCAAGGCTCTGACGAAGGCGCATACTATCCCTACGTGAAAACCGCTTACCGACAGCAAATGCGAGACGCCGCCGACCGAAAACTGATTGCGCAGTTCGGCGCTCATCGCCCGGCGAAAGTTGACGGTTATAGTTGCAAGCATTGCCCGGTAGTTGTCGGGAAGCGAGAGCACGGTCAGCTTTTCGACCATCCGAGCCTGCACCTCCTGCGCTTTGAGTTGCAGAAAGGATAGCTCCGCGACTACTCCGCGGCTTTGTTCTGCGAGGTGGGTCATCTCAATGGCCATAAAAACTGTTATCAGGGCGATTACTATGCCCCAAACCGGTCGTCCTTCGTAGGGCGCAACCTGCGTGCCGGACGCAATGAACGAAAATAGAATGATAATTGCCGCCGCTATGGGCAGGACAAAGGCCAGGGTCTGTAGAGGGAAGCATGTTTGAAGAATTATCCCTGTGAGCCAGAAAATCAACGGGCGCAGTAAGGGACGCTGTTGTATCTCTTCAATTACCGACACCTCGTTGCGCATCAGAGCGATTTCAATTGCTTGATAATGGCTGAAGGGTCGGACGCCTTGAAGACGAAACTGCCGGCTACAAGCACATCCGCGCCTGCTTCTATCAAACGCCTGCCGGTCTCGATATTGACGCCTCCGTCTATCTCAATCAGCGTTTGCAGTCCTCTCGCGTCAATCATTCGACGCAGACGGACGGTTTTCTCAATAGTATGTTCAATGAATTTCTGCGCACCGAAACCCGGGTTGACCGCCATCAGCAGTACCATATCCACATCTGCAACAATGTCGGCAAGCGTTTCTACCGGAGTGTGAGGATTGAGCGTAACGCCGGCTTTCATTCCCGCATCCCTGATGGCATGGACTACCCGGTGCAGATGTTGACAGGCCTCATAATGCACGTTCATCATCCAGGCGCCGGCGCCGGCCACTTCACTGATGAATTTCTGAGGCTCTACTATCATTAAATGTACATCCAGAGGCTTCCTGCACACCTTGCCTACGGCTTCAATCACAGGAAAACCGAACGAGATGTTCGGTACAAACACGCCGTCCATAACGTCGAGGTGCAGCCAGTCGGCTTCGCTGGCGTTTATCATCTCTACATCGCGTTGCAAGTGCATGAAATCGGCCGATAAAAGCGATGGCGCTATTTTATATTCTTTCATATCCATATATCTAAATTTCTCCACAAGTTTTTTCTACTTGAAAATGCTTCTGCCTATGCGGACCATATTTGAGCCTTCTTCGACAGCAATGGTATAGTCGTCGCTCATACCCATCGAGAGATTTGCGAATACAGAGCAGTCAATTGTCGGCAGCGAGCGTATATCGTCGAAGAGGGCACGCAGGCTTGCAAACTCGCGGCGTACCTGTTCGGTATCGTCTGTGAAAGTAGCCATACCCATCAAGCCGCAAACCTGCACGCCGGTATATCGGCACAGCGTCCCGCCGACGAGCAACTCACGGCATTCTTCAGCCGCCAAACCGCGTTTGTTTGCTTCTTCCGCTATATGTACCTCCAGCAGTACGCGGATAACCCGCTTGTAACGCAGAGCCTGACGGTTAATCTCCTCCAGTAGCCGCAGCGAATCGACGCTCTCAATCATCGCAACGAATGGAGCGATGTGGCGCACCTTGTTAGTCTGCAAAGTGCCTGTAAGATGCCATTCGATGTCGGAGGGCAGCAGAGGCTGTTTGCCTGCAAGCTCCTGTACGCGGTTTTCGCCGAAGATACGCTGACCTGCGTCGTAAGCCTCGCGGATAGCCTCTACAGGATGAAATTTCGAGACTGCAACAAGACTTACGCCTGCCGGCAACGCCGACCGTATCTCTGCTATATTCCCTGCAATTCGACCCATAAGCTCTATTTCTTAACCTCGTAAGGGAAGACGTTCATCAGAGCCGTTTCGGCCACCGTTGCGATGACATAATCGGCCAGCGTGCCTTTGAAGCCCTCGTCCAGTACCTTGATAGCTTCGTGGATAGTAGAAGCCTGTGCAAGTATGAGCACAGCCTTTTTCTTTTCCGTACCGCTCTTTTCGTCGAGCGTGATAAGGAAAATCTTGGCCTTGTAGTACTTTTCCCCGGTATCGTTGAGGAAAGTCTCGTAGAAGTTGGCGCGCCGTATGTCGGTGATGGTGAAGTCGCCGCTTATATAGGGGCGCATCTCTTCGATAATCCGCCCTTCGGCTTCGGTGAACGACAGGGCGTCAACCAGATACGGCTCCGTTATACGCTTGCCTTCTTCGCCCGCTTTCTCGTAATTAATCTTACATTCAAACCAGTTATGCATAATTTTCAATCAGTTTTTTTGTTGATATTTTTGCTTTAAATCGCCTCCAAAAGTACTGCTTTTTTTCGAGTTAAACGGCATTCTGATAAATAATGATTATCTTTGCGCCGTTTTTTTAATAGTCATTCATTGGAAACGAAGGAAGAAAAAGAAGCGGAGATAAGGATCATTGTTGCCGACGAGAGCCACGAGAAGTATGTAGATACTGTTCTGGAGACTATCGAGGCGGCGGCGGAAGTGAGAGGTACAGGCATCGCCAAGCGTACCCACGAATATGTGGCGCAGAAGATGCGCGAAGGCAAGTGTATCATCGCTTTGTCGGGCGACGAGTTTGCGGGGTTTACATATATCGAATCCTGGGGCAACAAGCAGTATGTAGCCACATCGGGTTTGATAGTGTCCGACAAGTTTCGGGGTCGCGGTCTGGCGAGGCGCATCAAACATGCGTCTTTCAATCTGGCGAGGCAGACTTGGCCTAATGCCAAACTGTTCAGTCTGACCTCCGGCAGCGCGGTGATGAAGATGAACACCGAGTTGGGATATATACCGGTTACATTCGCCGACCTGACCGACGACGAAGCTTTCTGGCGGGGTTGCAACGGTTGTGTCAATCACGACGTCCTCGAACGCACACAGCGCAAGTATTGCATCTGTACAGCCATGCTCTTCGACCCGGGAAAGCCCCCAAGCCCCCAGGGGGATGAAGAATTGCATCAAAAATCAAAGATCAATAATTAAAAGAGTGTTGTCATTGAGAGTTCGGATAAGAAGCAAGAGAGCGAATCCGGCAGGGAGGTTGATGTAGAGACGGAGCATGCTCCGTCTGAACAAAGATTAAGAGAGCGAAAGGTGAAAGTCAAGAATTGAGAGCGTCGGGAATAGAAAGGGCATACGACAATTCACGAAGTTCACTGTTCATTAATCACTATTCACTATTCACTGTTCACTATTTCATTAATCATTCACAATTCATAATTCATTCACATGAAAGTAGTAGTAGCATTTAGTGGCGGTTTGGATACCTCATATACCGTGATGTATCTGGCCAGAGAGAAAGGTTATGAGGTATATGCCGCCTGCGCCGATACCGGCGGATTCAGCGCCGAGCAACTCAAAACCAACGAAGAAAACGCCTATCGGCTTGGCGCCAAAGGCTATGTAACCATCGACGTCACGCAGGAATATTACGCCAGGAGCCTGCGTTACATGGTCTATGGCAACGTCCTGCGCAACGGCACCTATCCAATATCCGTGTCGTCGGAGCGCATATTCCAGAGCATGGCGATAGCCCGCTATGCCAGGGAGATCGGCGCGGACGCCATCGCGCACGGCTCTACCGGAGCAGGCAACGACCAGGTGCGTTTCGACATGACATTCCTTGTCGTCTATCCCGGCGTCGAGATAATAACCCTCACGCGCGACAACAACCTCACGCGGCAGCAAGAGATAGACTACCTGAACGGGAACGGTTTCAGCGCCGATTTCGCCAAGTTGAAATATTCATACAACGTGGGGATATGGGGCACGTCGATTTGCGGCGGCGAGATACTCGACTCGGCGCAAGGCTTGCCCGAAACCGCCTATCTGAAGCAGGTAACGAAGACCGGCGGCGAGCAGCTTCGCATAGAATTTCGCAAAGGAGAGATACATGCCGTCAACGGCCTTGTCTATGACGACAAAATCAAGGCTATACAGGCGGTCGAGGCTATTGGCGCCGCTTACGGAATAGGCCGCGACATGCACGTAGGCGATACGATCATCGGCATCAAGGGGCGCGTAGGCTTCGAGGCCGCCGCTCCGATGCTTATTATCGGCGCTCACCGCTTTCTCGAAAAATACACCCTTAGCAAATGGCAGCAATACTGGAAAGACCAGGTAGCCAACTGGTATGGCATGTTCCTTCACGAGAGCCAGTACCTTGAGCCTGTGATGCGGGATATAGAGGCCATGCTGACCGAGAGCCAGCGTAACGTCAACGGTACAGTCATCCTCGAACTGCGTCCGCTATCGTTCTCGACCGTCGGCGTCGAATCGGCCGACGACCTTGTGAAGAGCAAGCTCGGCGAGTATGGCGAGACCCAGAAAGGATGGACCGCCGACGAGGCCAAAGGCTTTATCAAACTGACATCTACTCCGCTGCGCGTTTATTATTCCAATCACAAAGACGAACTATGATAAAAACAGGAATTATCGGAGGCGCCGGTTATACGGCGGGCGAACTGATACGTTTGCTGCTCAATCACCCCGAAGTAGAGCTGGTATTCGTCCATTCCACGAGCAATGCAGGCAACCGGCTGTCGGCCGTGCATTCGGGGCTTTTCGGCGAAACCGACATGTCGTTCACAAGCAATATGCCTCTCAAGGGGATAGACCTGCTGTTTTTCTGTACCGCACACGGCGATACCCGCAAGTTTATCGAAGCGCACCCCGTGCCCGAATCGCTTAAAATCATCGACCTCAGTCAGGATTACCGTATCGCTTCGCCGTCGCACGAGTTCGTTTACGGGCTGCCCGAAATCAACCGCCGCGCTATCTGCAAGGCGCGTTACGTGGCCAATCCCGGATGTTTTGCCACAGGTATCCAGCTCGCGCTCCTGCCGCTGGCCAAACATCTCATGCTCAACAGCACGATTCATGTCAATGCCATCACCGGCTCTACCGGCGCGGGCGTCAAACCCTCTCCCACATCGCATTTCAGCTGGCGCAACGACAACATATCCATCTACAAGCCATTTGAACACCAGCATCTGGCGGAGATACGGCAGAGCCTCGAACAACTGCAGAAGAGTTTCAGCGCGGCGATAGACTTCATCCCCGTTCGCGGCGATTTTGCGAGGGGTATCTTCACAACGGCTTACCTCAACTGCAAAATCGACCTGTCCGAAATACGGCGTCTCTATAACGGATATTACGAAGACCACTCGTTCACCTTCGTTATCGACGAAAACCCCGACCTGAAGCAGGTCATCAATACCAACAAATGCCTCCTGCACCTCGAACAGATCGGAGGCAGGATACTTATAGTTTCGGTTATCGACAACCTCCTCAAGGGCGCAAGCGGACAGGCCGTCCACAACATGAACCTCATGTTCAACCTCGAAGAAACCGTCGGACTGCACCTCAAACCCATAGCGTTCTAAAATAAAATCACTTACTTATGAAACTTTTCGATGTTTATCCCCTCTTCGACATAGAGATAGCAAAAGGTCAGGGCTGCCGTGTCTGGGACACGCAGGGCGTTGAATACCTGGACTTATATGGCGGTCATGCCGTCATCTCGGTAGGACACAGCCATCCCGACTACGTTAGCGCTCTTACCGGGCAAATCCAAAAACTCGGTTTCTATTCCAACTCGGTCATCAACAGCCTGCAGCAGAAGCTTGCCGACAAGCTCGGAGCTGCCAGCGGTTACGACGACTACTCGCTCTTCCTCGTCAACACCGGCGCCGAAGCCAACGAGAACGCTCTTAAACTGGCCTCTTTTCATAACGGCAAACGCCGCATAGTGTCGTTTCGCCACTCCTTTCACGGACGCACCTCGGCGGCTGTTCGCGTAACCGATAACCCCAAGATTATCGCTCCTGTAAACGAGGCCATGCCTGTTACTTACGTCCTGCTCAACGATGCCGATGCCGTCGAAGCCGAGTTGCGCAAGGGTGATGTGTCCTCCGTTATCATCGAGGGCATACAGGGAGTAGGGGGGATACAGATGCCTGACGACCGTTTCCTGCAAGACCTGCGGGCGTTGTGCACTAAATATGAAGTTGTCCTTATCATAGACGAGATACAGTCGGGATACGGTCGCAGCGGCAAGTTTTTTGCACACCAGTACTCGGGTATCCGGCCTGATATTATCACCGTCGCCAAAGGCATAGCCAACGGTTTCCCTATGAGCGGCATGTTGATAAGTCCGATGTTCACGCCTGTTTACGGCATGTTAGGCACCACATTCGGCGGCAACCATCTGGCCTGCACCGCCGCAATTACCGTGCTGGATATTATGGAGCGCGAAAACTTAGTCGAGAACTCGCGTGTGGTTGGCGACTATCTTATCAACGCCTTGCGTTCGATGAATTGCAGTGGATTGAAAGAAGTCCGCGGTCGGGGATTGATGATAGGCATTGATTTTGACGAGCCGATAAAGGACACGCGCATGCGTTTGCTATTCGAGCAGAAAGTATTCACCGGAGTAGCCGGCGCCCACACCATCCGCCTTCTTCCTCCGCTCTGCCTCACGCAACTCGAAGCCGACGACTTCCTCGCCCGCTTCAAAAAAGTCAAGAGTTAAGGGGTATGAGTTAAGTCAAGTCCAACTTGCTGTCAAAAGCCCATGCACGCTTGTCATTGTGTGTTGCATGGCGTTTGTCACGTGTCGCATGGCGATTTGGGCGACCGCAAGGGATCGCCCCCTACACCGTTACATGACTCATATCAATAGATCACGGAATGACACACACCGCTTTCCACGTTAGGGAGATGCATATCTTAAAACAATTGACAATTGATAATTTGTACCTGCCAATGACCGTAAAGGATAATTAAAACGGTGCATCCCCAGCGGGGATACATATCAATAGAGCACGGAATAATCCATAATTGACAATTGACAATGTGGAGACAGGGTCAACGCATTAAAATTTGAGTAATTGAATAAGGAAGTCTTTATTCCAGGCTGCTTTTAGGCGTTTAGAGCGCAGACTTTCTTTTCCGGTATCTTTTTTCAGGAGGTTGAGCGCGATTTTTCGGATAACAGCAAAATTTTCAGCGGCGAGTCCGGTCCGTTTTCTTTGTTCGTCTTCACGAAAAACCATATCCAATGTCCAGTGTAGAGAATTTTCTACTCCCCG
>JAITPL010000148.1 GCA_031289445.1 Tannerella sp. | reverse complement strand
AAGCATTATCCATCGCTCGAAATAGACTATACCATACTGGATGATATGGAGTTGTTGTTGGCGGTCGAGAAGTTTGTTCAGGAGAAGCATATTGACGTGATTACGCTCACGACGCACCGGCGAAGCATCATAACGCGCCTCTTCAATCCGAGCATCGCCCGCCGCATGTTGTTTCATACCAACACGGCGCTACTCGTCATTCCGGAAAAATAGGACGACTGTTTGATACGCAGATGACCGTTTGATACGCGCAGACGAACACGTTTTGATACGCAAACGACCGTCTGATACGCAAATGGCAGTCTGATACGCCGATGACCGTTTTGAAATTAAGCGGACTGTTTCTTTTTTTGTCGGATAACTTCAATAACGCCGGGTAAAACGGAAACAAAAATGATGACTATACACAACAGACTCAAGTTCTTTTTCACAAAGTCCAATTCGCCGAAGAAATAACCGGCATACATAAACAGAGGCACCCAGGCAGCGCCTCCCAATACGTTGTAACTGAAAAAACGCATGTAAGTCATTTTTCCCATTCCGGCTACAAAAGGCGCAAATGTACGTATAATCGGCACAAAACGGGCTATGATGATGGTTTTGCCGCCGTGTTTTTCGTAGAACTCGTGCGTCTTCTTCAAATAGGCCTGCTTGAAAATCTTTGAATCGGGATTGCTGAATAACTTTTCACCGAAAAACTTCCCTATAAAGTAATTGGAAGCATCGCCCAGAATAGCAGCCGTAATAAGCAATAAAACCATCAAATGGACATTGACGTGATTATCTCCGATGGCGGCTATGGTTCCGGCTACGAACAAAAGCGAATCGCCCGGAAGAAAAGGCGTTACGACAAGTCCTGTTTCGCAGAAAATGATGACGAAGAGAATGCCGTAAATCCATAATCCGTAATCGCTAACGAGTTCGGCAAGATGGATGTCGATGTGAATAATAAAATCGATTAAAAATTGAAATATCTCCATGATTAGTTGCTATTGAAAATTTGTGATAAATAACTGTCGGCCAGATAGTCCGAGCGAGCGACACTGTCTTCGTCCTCGACCTCGTCGCCGAAGTCTTCAAAACCCTCGAAATCCTTGAAAAAACTGTCGGGCTGCTTGTCGGTTTTGGTCTTGGTTTGCAGCACGTTATCAATGCCGAGGTAAGGATAAATCACGATGGCGCTCTTCAGTACATCAACGGCTTCGGCTATATGGTTGGTGTAATGACAGCAGTAAATATAACCGGCATAATAGACCGGCAGATCGTCGATTTGCGCCTCCATACCTCGCAGGTCGGAATACAGGGCATAAGCCTCGTCGTACATTCTGGTGTTCATGTAACAGTTAGCCGCGTTGGGGAATATTTCGGCCTTGTTAAATTCCTTGAAACCTACCAGCTCGTCGTAGTATTCGAGTGCAGCCTCGTAGTGTCCGCTTTCCATAAGGCAGTAGGCTTTCAGGCGTTTCAGTTCGTACTCCATGCCCGTTTCGCCTTTTGGGAGACAGACCTGACCGTAGTCGAGCGCATCAATAGCCTTGTAAAAATCGAGGCATGAAGCGTGAAGCCGTCCGAGAATAAGCCAGATGTCGGGCGAGAAAACATTCTCCTTGAGCAGTTCGTTGCAGAGGTCGATAGCGCTTTTTGTATCTCCCCGCAGCTCATGGTTGAGGCACATCTCGATCCTGAGCAGGAAATTGTCGGGATACAATCCCAACGCCATATTGATATATGCAGAAGCGTTGTTTTGATACTTTGAATAATCGTTGAGAATGCCGGCGGTATTGACAACAAAATCCTCGAAATAACTTACATCTTCGGCTTGCAGTTGACCGGTCAGTCGGGTGATATCGCCGTAGCGGTCGAGCGCCGCGTAACATTCCGAGCGCAGCAGGTCGAGGTCGAGGTCGTCGCCGATATTCAGTTCGTTGCAGGCATTGAGAGCAGACTTGAAGTCACCCCCTTCGGCCATGATAAAGCACATGGATATTTTGAAATCGACGTCGTCGGGATGCAGCCTGTAGCCCATATCAATGATATTGTTAGCCGTATCCGTGTCGTTTTGCTCGATGAAGTAGTATATCAAGTCAACTATCTCATCGACGTCGAAATATGCGTTTGCTTCATTCAGAAAATACCGTTCCAACAACTCTGTAATATCGTTCTCCATACAGCTATTTATTGTTAATTTTACTCCATGTATCCTTGAGCGACACGGTGCGGTTGAAGACAAGGCGTCCATCCCGACTGTCGGGATCAACGTTGAAGTAGCCTATACGTTGAAACTGAAAATGCTCCAGGGGCTTGGCGCCTCGCAATTCCTCCTCTACAAAGCAGTTCGTCAGCACTTTGAGCGAATCGGGATTGAGCAAGTCCCGCAGCTCGGAGTATTCGACTTCCGAAGGATTCTCGTCCTTGAAAAGCCTGTCGTAGAGCCGCACTTCAGCAGGCAACGCATAGTCCGTCGAGACCCAGTGAATAGTACCCTTGACCTTGCGGCTACTGTCAGCCTCGCCGCTCTTTGTCTCCGGCAGATATTCGGCATATACCTCAACTACCTCGCCGGCCTCGTTTTTCCTGCATCCTGTACATTTAACAATGTAAGAGCAGCGCAGGCGTACCTCCTGTCCGGGCGTGAGGCGGAAATATTTCTTTGGAGCTTCTTCCATGAAATCGCCTGCTTCTATGTACAGTTCATGCGTAAAAGCTATCTTGTGAGTACCTGCCGAGAGGTCTTCGGGGTTATTGACCGAATCGAACATCTCGACCTGCCCTTCGGGATAGTTGGTTATTATCAGTTTGACGGGATTGATAACGGCGGCGACGCGCTTGGACTTGGCGTTAAGGTCTTCGCGCACAGCGTGCTCCAACTGCGCCATATCCACTATTCCGTCATATTTGGTGTAGCCTATCATGCTGATAAAGTTGCGGATGGCAGCAGGCGTGTAGCCTCTCCTGCGGTAGCCGCAGATAGTAGGCATGCGGGGGTCGTCCCAGTCGCTCACCAAGCCGTCCTTGACAAGTTGCAGCAGTCGCCGTTTGCTCATTATCGTGTAGGTGAGGTTTAGGCGGTTGAACTCCGTCTGTCGCGGGCGATAATTATCATAAACCTTGTATTTGTCGAAGTTGTCGCCGGTTTGCTTTTCCGTTTCTTCGGTCAGGTGGTCGATAAAGAGGTCGTAGAGCGGACGGTGCACTTCAAATTCGAGTGTACAGAGCGAGTGTGTAACGCCCTCGAAATAGTCGCTCTCGCCGTGTGCAAAATCGTACATCGGATAGGCTTTCCATGCCGTTCCTGTGCGGTGATGAGGGTGGTTGATTATGCGATAGATGATGGGGTCGCGGAAGTGCATGTTTGGCGAGGCCATATCAATCTTGGCGCGCAGGGTCATGGCGCCTTCCTCGAACTCGCCTTTATTCATGCGCTCGAAGAGGTCGAGACTCTCTTCTGTAGGACGATTGCGGTAGGGACTATCGACGCCCGCCTGCGTAGGCGTACCTTTCTGCGTGGCTATCAACTCTGCCGACTGCTCGTCGATATAGGCCTTGTCAGCCTTTATCAGACGGATGGCGAAATCGAACAGCTGCCGGAAATAATCGGAAGCGTAATAGACGTTAGCCCACTCGAAACCAAGCCACTTGATATCTTCCTGAATGGATTCGACATACTCGACATCCTCTTTAATAGGGTTGGTATCGTCGAAACGCAGGTTGCACACTCCGCCGTAGCGCTGTGCGATGCCGAAATCGAGGCAAATAGCTTTAGCGTGGCCGATATGCAGGTATCCGTTAGGTTCGGGCGGGAAGCGCGTCTGTATCCGTCCTGCGTTAAGACCCTCTGCAAGGTCGCTTTCTACCTTTTGTTCGATGAAGTTCAAACTCTTTTTTATTTCTTCCTGAATTGTATTCTCTGCCATAAATAACTTACTTTTCGGGTGCAAAGTTACGAAATTTATTGGAAATCAGAAATATTTTGTGTAATTTTGCAGCGGGGAGATAAAGGGAGAAGGGAGAAAAAGTAGAAATTAGAAGGTAGAAATTGGGCGGTAGGGGCAACCCTTGCGGTTGCCCAAGGTAGAAGTTAGAAGTTAGAAATTGGACGGTAGAGGCGAACAAAGGTAGAAAGTAGAAGTTAGAAATTGGAGGGTAGGGGCGGCCCCTCGCGGACGACCAAGATGGAAATTAAGAACGAGATATACATATTTTTTAAATTATATACTTATGATCAAAACAGAAAATTTAGCAAAAGTATTCCGTACGGAAGAAGTTGAAACACACGCCTTGAGCGGTGTAGGTATTGAGATTAACGAAGGCGAATTTGTCGCTGTGATGGGGCCT
>JAITPL010000098.1 GCA_031289445.1 Tannerella sp. | reverse complement strand
GCCTGAAATTTATACACGAATGTAATGGTTGAAACCAAAGGAATTACAAAGAGTTTCGCATCGCTGAAGGTGCTCAAGGGGATAGACTTGAGGATTGATGAGAAAGAAGTGGTCGCTATTGTCGGGCCAAGCGGCGCCGGCAAGACTACCCTCTTGCAGATAATGGGCACGCTGAGCCGACCGGATGCAGGTTCTCTGACCGTAAAGGGTATTGACCCTTTCGGTCTGCCGGAAAAAGAACGCGCGGCCTTTCGTAACCGTCATATCGGCTTCGTCTTTCAGTTTCATCAGCTACTGCCTGAGTTTACGGCAATCGAAAACGTGATGATTCCGTCGCTCATAGCCAACGGCAATCATCGCGCAGCCGAAAAAAAAGCCGCCGAACTGCTTGATTACTTGGGTCTTAGCGACAGAATCGAACATAAGCCGGCCGAACTGTCGGGCGGCGAAAAGCAGCGGGTAGCCGTTGCACGCGCACTGATAAACAACCCTTCGGTCATCCTGGCAGACGAGCCTTCGGGAAGCCTCGACACCAAAAACAAGGACGAACTGCACTCGCTCTTCTTCGACCTCCGCAGAGAGATGTCGCAGACTTTCGTCATCGTTACTCACGACGAACAGCTTGCACGTCTTGCCGACCGGATTGTTTACATGAAAGATGGAATGATAACCGCTTAAAATCAAGATATGGTGAATAGAGTTACTTTTGGAAGCCGTTTGGGGATAATTTTTGCTACCGTGGGAAGCGCGGTAGGGCTTGGTAATATTTGGCGCTTCCCGTATATGCTCGGCTCTAACGGCGGAGCGGCTTTTCTGTTGATATACCTGCTTTGCGTGCTGTTTCTGGGGTTGCCGGTGATGATAGCGGAGTTCTATATCGGACGTCATTCAAAGAGCAATGCGGTAGGCGCTTTCAAGGCGCTTGCACCCGGTTCGCGCTGGTCTGTCATAGGTTTCAACGGCGTACTTGCCGCTTTCCTGATTATGGGCTTCTATTTCGTCATTGCGGGCTGGACGCTCGAATATGTCTTTCAGGCGCTTACAGACACTTTCGAGGGCAAATCGACGGCTGTTTTCGAGGCCGAGTTTCAGACGTTTTCGTCCGGTGTGTGGCGACCGGTTTTCTGGACGCTGATATTTATCTCCATCACACATGCGATCATTGTTTCGGGCGTTAAGAAAGGCATCGAAAGCTCGTCGAAGGTATTGATGCCTCTGCTTTTCGTCATCCTTATAGCGCTGTGTATCCGTTCGCTGACCTTGCCCGGAGCGGCTGCCGGCATGGAGTTTCTCTTCAAGCCCGATTTCGGCAAAATCAATTCTTCGGTCTTGCTTAGCGCTATGGGTCAGGCTTTTTTCTCGCTAAGCATAGGCATGGGATGTCTTATCACCTATTCCTCGTATTTCGGCGACAAAACCCGCCTCCAGACTACCGCCTTGCAGGTTACCTTGATTGATACCCTTGTGGCTATCTTCGCGGGAATAATGATATTTCCGGTGGTGTTCAATTTCGGCATAGAGCCTACCGCAGGCGTCGATCTGGTTTTTATCACCCTGCCGAACGTTTTCGGCCAACTGCCGCTAAGCAATCTGTGGTCGTGCATCTTCTTCCTGCTTCTGGCTCTGGCGGCGTTGACTTCGACTATCTCTTTGCATGAGGTAGCCACCGTTTACCTCCATGAAGAGAGGCGTATATCGCGTCCACGCGCTACTTTGTTCGTATCCATCGGAGTAACCGTCGTTGCGGTGATAAGTTCGCTTTCATTCGGCGTGATGAAAGAATATACTTTGGGCGGCTTGACCTTTTTTGAGCTGCTGGACTACGTTACCGCCAAGATACTGCTTCCATTCGGTGGAATGTTGATCTGTATCTTCACAGGATGGCGGGTTGACCGGAAAATCCTTCGCGCCGAGTTGACAAATCACGGTACGGTGGCGTTCTATTTCTTCACCTTTTACAGTTTTCTG
The DNA here is from genome assembly GCA_031289445.1 of Tannerella sp. Lineage (GTDB taxonomy): Bacteria > Bacteroidota > Bacteroidia > Bacteroidales > Tannerellaceae > Tannerella. The sequence goes on along the minus strand of JAITPL010000098.1, from coordinate 1,585 downwards.
TTGAGGTACATTGCACCGGTTGCTATCGGATTAATTTTCTTGAACGAAATCGGAATATTTAATCAATGATTATAATCCGGGAGGTAGCCCCTACGTTTCCATCGCAATTTCTAATTTCTAACTTCTAACTTCTAACTTCTAATTTTTATTATATGTGGCAGGATTTTTTTTATTTTTCAAAAGGCGAAAGGCGAGGCTTGATATTATTGCTTTGTCTGATTATGGTTGCTGTTATACTGCTGATTTTGAAGAAAAATCCGGCCGAAAAGGATGTTGTCGATAAAGGTGTTGCGCAGGAGGTGAATGTCGGGGGAGGCGCGTCGGCGGCGGATACGGTCGAGGCGGATGGAAAAACCGCTGTCGGAAGCAAATCCAAGAATGTCAACACGGAAACCACAACCCGACCCGCGGTTACTTCGCAACAGCAGCAGCAGTCGCAACAGCCGTCGCAGTCGCCTTCGCAACAGTCGCAGCAGCGGTCGTCGTCGCAGCAACAGTCGCAGCCGTCGCCATCGGAAGAGAAAAAGGAAACTACGGCCGAGAGGATTCAGCGGTTGACGTCTTCGAGTTCAGCCTATCCGCGTGCCGAGAAATTCAGCGCAGGGACGGTGGTAGAACTGAATGCTGCCGATACAACGACATTGAAAAAGATACCCGGCATAGGTTCATCTTTTGCCAAGCGAATTGTAGGCTACCGTGCCTTGCTTGGCGGATATTACGCGGTAACACAGTTGAGCGAGGTTTACGGCATCGACGAGGAGAAATATAATTCTTTAGCGGGATGGTTTACGGTAGATGCGTCGCAGATTGCGAAGTTATCGGTCAATACGTTATCTTTAGATTCCCTCAACCGTCATCCGTATATCGACTACAGGCAAGCCAAAGTCATCGTACAGCTTCGCAAGCAAAAAGGCAAGCTCGCCGGTTGGGAGAATTTCAGTCTTCTTGACGAATTCACCGAGATCGACCGCCTCAAACTCCAACACTATCTCTCGTTCGACTAACTAATTTCAACTTTGTATCTCAAATCAAAAATTTCTAATTTCTACCATCTCTCATTCGACTAAACTTTATTTCTCAAATCAAAAATTTCTAACTTCTAATTTTATGTCGCAGGATCATCACAATCACAGTCATCATCACAGTCATCATCACAATCATCACCACGATGGCAACGCTACCAAAAATATCTCGGTTGCATTCTTTTTGAATCTGTTTTTCGTTTTCAGAGAGGTTGCGGGCGGGCTATTCACCAACAGTATAGCAATCCTTTCGGACGCGCTTCACGACTTCGGCGACTGCCTTTCGTTGGCCGTGGCCTACGCATTCCAGAAGAAAGCGACTAGGAAACGCAACCTGCAATACACCTACGGATACAGGCGATATTCCCTGCTCGGCTCGGTTTTCCTGTCGGGAGTGCTGTTTGTAAGTTCGGTTTTCGTCATCTATGAAGCTGCCAAGCGCGTCGTAACAGTACAGGAGGTAAACGCCGGCGGCATGTTGTGGATAGCTGTCGCGGGCATCATCATCAACGGAGCAGCCGCCTTGAGGCTTAAAAAAGGCAGTTCACTCAACGAGCGTGCGG
>JAITPL010000069.1 GCA_031289445.1 Tannerella sp. | reverse complement strand
CTGATTGGATGCACTCCGATTGCATGCGCCATCATTAATTGGGGGCAAATTATCATTGTGGGCGTCGTTATTATTGGGCGTGGGGTTATCATTGGGCGTATGCAATACGCCCCTACCGACAATTTCCACAATCGCGTGAAAATGGTTTGGCATCACGACAAAATTATGTAATTGTACATTCTGCCGTAGTTCTGCTGTTTTCAACCATTCGCTTTTTGCGACTTTGCCCATTGCACTTAAAACCATTTCGCCGTCTGCAATTTTGCCAAACAGACATTGCTTATTTTGTACGCATATCGTCACAAAATAAAAACCTTCCTGCGCGTAATCGTAATCGCGAAAACGCACGGAACGGCGATGATGTATGTCAGGTTCGAATTGATTCATTATAAATAACTTATTAAAAATGTTAGGGCAATGTTGGGCGTATGCGATACGCCCCTACCAGCTGCTCGTAAATTTCTTTGCTGATTATGCGATAATGCGGATGACAGGCTTTATTGAAGCGCTCGCTGTGGTGCACGGCGAAGTGTCCGCTTTCGAGTATCCCGTCAATCTTCTGCCTGTCCTGTTCATAGTCGGGCAGCGATAGATTCATCGAGCGGATAATGGCTTCAATCGCAGCCCATTCCTTTTGCCATTCTTCCGGCGAGGGCGCTTTAGCACTCGAAGCGCTGCGGATGAAAGCATCCAGATAAACATCCCGCGGGACGAGATTTTTCTTGACGACGGATAGGTTGACCCTCACATAATTACCCTCCCATCCGATAAGCTCGACATCGGATAGCTCCGCATTTTCAGTCTCGGAATAAGAATCCAGCTCCGACTGCAAGTAGCGGTTGGCGGCTTCCCGGTCGCTAATCAGATGTTCCGGCCCAAACCTGTCCTGCATAAAGTTCTTATACAGGTCTTGCAACTGCGTCGCGGGACACAGCTTGACTTGTCGCTCTACAGCCACGCGGACATTCTTCGCGAAATCATTATCGCTCGTCCGGCATCCTCCCGACAACAACCCTAAAATCAAACTGAAAACGACCTGTTTCATTTGCTGTAATAGAGTGTTACTTTAAGGGGGAAGTGGTCGGATATCATGCGAATGTCGGCGGGAGTATGAAATATCTCGCGGGGAGAATCGCCGGAGTGTAAGGCGGTTTCGTCTTTAGGTGTGCGGTAGGAGTCGGTCAGGATGCCGTAACGGTCAACCTTCAACTGCTTGGATACGAAGATATGATCTATGCGGCTGTTGCTCATCAGGTCGCTACGGAAGGAGTTGAACGTGCCCTGATTGGCAAAACGTACTTGCGCTTTCTCGAACGAATCGAAAAGGACGCCCGAACCGGCAAGCAGCAGGTAGCTCTCATTCGACTGGTCAACATTGAAATCTCCTGTCAGGATAACGGCGTCGTTGCCGCACATCTCCTTGATTTTCCGTAGAATAAGGATAGCGCTGTTCTTGCGTGCTTCAACGCCGATATGGTCGAAATGGATATTGAAAAACCATATTGTATGCTTCTTTTTCAGGTCTTTGAGATGCGCCCAGGTGCAGATACGCGGCAAGGCTGCATCCCAGCCTTTGTTGGGATGGTCGGTCTCGGTTGAGAGCCAGAAATTGCCCGAATCAAGCAGTTTGAAGCGTTCTTTTTTGTAGAATACAGGTACATATTCACCTTTCGTTGCGCCGTCGTCGCGTCCTACGCCGATATAGGCATACTGCGGCAGCTGTTCGAGCAGCGATTCCAACTGTACATGCAGCACTTCCTGCGTGCCGATGATGTCGTAGTCGTTGAACAGTATCTGTTGTGCGAGGATAGGGCCGCGCCGTTCCCAGCCGTTGCCTGCCTTGCGGTCGCCGTCGTTGGCATAGCGGATATTGTATGAGCCGACGGTCAAGTCCTGTGCATTAATCAGCAATGCAGAGAGGACGAATGATAAAAGTAAAAATAACTTTTGCATAATTTATGATATTAATACGGTAAGAAAAAATAGCGGGTCGCCCGATGATAAAATCAGAGACGACCCGCAAAAAAAAAAGGAAAGTAGTCATTCTACGTTGAGAGTAACGCGCTTGAAGGCGGTTACCGTCAACTCTTTATCTTGTTGTTTAAGATACTGGTCGATTGTCAGTTTTGCATCCTTGACAAATTCTTGCTGCAAGAGGGTGTTATCCTTGTAGTACTTTTGGATCGCGCCCTCGGCAATACGTTCGAGGATAGTCTCGGGCTTGCCGGCCTGGCGAGCCTTGTCGCGTGCTATCTCCTTCTCGGTGTCGATAACGCTTTGCGATACTTCGGAAGGAAGCACTGCAATAGGATTCATTGCCGCTACCTGCATTGCCACGTCGCGGGCTACCTGACGTTCTACCGGCTTGTTGAAAGCGACGATAGTAGCAAGTTTGTTACCCGGATGGATGTAAGAGATAGTTGCAGCGCCGGTAACGAACTCATAGAAACCGAGTTCCATTTTTTCACCGGTAACGCCGATGCGGTCGGTGATAAGCTCTGCTACCGTACGTCCGCCATCGACAGCCGTTAATGCTGCGAGCGTGTCCTTGTCGGCGGGTTTGTTTGCGATAGCCGTATCGAGGATTTTCTGCGTCATTGCTATGAAATCACCGTTTTTGGCTACGAAATCCGTTTCGCACTTGGCGGCTACGATGGCGGCGAACTCACCGCTTTCGGTTGCCAGCACGCATCCTTCGGACGCTTCGCGGTCGGAGCGCTTTGCTGCTACTGCCTGACCTTTTTTGCGGATTATCTCCATTGCTTTGTCGTAATCGCTGTCTGATTCTTCGAGAGCATTTTTGCAATCCATCATTCCCGCTCCGCTCATCTTGCGCAAGTGGGTTATATCTGCTAATGTTACTGCCATAATAATTTAAAAAATTGATTGTTTTATTCTGCTGTTACTTCTGACTTGACTGCTTCGGCCACACGTGCTTCAGCGGCGGGCGCTTCTGCATTGTCGGTCGTTTCCGTTCTCTTGGCGCGGCTTTTGCGTTCGCGTCTGGGCGCTACTTCTTCCTCGCTGTCGTCCTTGTTGGAACGCTCAAACTTGGCTTCTTGCAGGCCTTCCTTGATGGCGGCGCAGAGTGCGCCGAGTATCAACTCGACCGACTTGGTTGCATCGTCGTTAGCGGGGATGACGAAGTCGATTTTGGAAGGGTCGGAATTGGTATCAACCATGCCGAAAACAGGGATACCCAGACGGTTAGCCTCGCGCACGGCGATATGCTCTTTCAGTACATCGACGATGAAAAGGGCTGCGGGCAAGCGGCCGAGGTCGGCTATCGAGCCGAGATTCTTCTCCAGCTTGGCACGCTGACGGGTGATTTGCAATTTCTCGCGCTTCGAGAGATTGTCGAAAGTGCCGTCGGTAGCCATCTTGTCGATGGTTGACATTTTCTTCACTGCCTTGCGGATAGTGGGAAAATTGGTTAACATGCCACCCGGCCAGCGCTCGATAACATAAGGCATATTGACTGACAGGGCCAAGTCTGCGACTATCTGTTTGGCTTGCTTTTTGGTAGCTACGAACAGGATTTTGCGTCCCATTTTGACGATGTTCTTCATCGCCTCGGCTGCCTCGTCGATTTTAGCGGCCGTCTTGTAAAGGTCAATGATATGAATACCATTGCGCTCCATAAAAATGTACGGAGCCATTGCAGGATTCCACTTGCTCTTCAGATGGCCGAAGTGCGAGCCTGCTTCCAATAATTGATCAAAACTTACTCTTGACATTTGTTTGTTAATTTAATTTGTTTACATTCTTTTTGTGAATTTGTGAATCACCAATCAGCGGGTAGTTTCCCGACATTCGTGTCATGCAGGAAAAATCCCGATAATTTAGATACTAAACTCAAGCGGGCATGTGCGAGATTAACGTTTACTGAACTGGAATCTCTTACGTGCTTTCGGTCTGCCCGGCTTTTTGCGCTCAACAGCGCGCGGGTCGCGGGTGACGAATCCTTCTGCTTTCAACGCCGGTTTCGATTCGGGGTTGATCTCGATCAGGGCGCGGGTAATACCGAGACGCGCTGCTTCGGCCTGGCCTTTGAAGCCTCCGCCGTCGAGGTTGATCTTGACGTCATACTTTTCTGCCACGTTCAGCGTGGTCAGCGGCTGTTTGACGACATATTGAAGGATTGACGAGGGGAAATAGTTCTCCAGCTCGCGGTCGTTAATGATAATCTTGCCGCTACCTTCCTTGACGTAAACGCGAGCTACTGCTGCCTTACGTCGTCCAACTGCATTTACAACTTCCATAATAATTATTTAAGTGAATTGATATCTAATGTTTTAGGTTGCTGTGCCTCGTGCTTGTGCACGCTACCTGCATAGACATGGAGGTTGCCAAGTAGCTTGGCTCCCAACTTGTTTTTGGGCAACATGCCCTTCACTACCTTGCGAAAAAGACGGTCTTCGCCTTTCGCCTGTAACTGTGCCGGCGTAATATCTTTCTGTCCTCCGGGGTAACCCGAATACGTGTGATATATGCGTCCGTCCCACTTTTGTCCCGTCAATACGGCTTTCTCGGCGTTGATAATTATCACATTATCACCACAATCAACGTGCGGAGTGAAGCTGGGCTTGTATTTGCCGCGCAACAGTTTCGCTACTTTCGAACTCATACGTCCGAGATGCTGGTCGGTGGCGTCAACCACAACCCACTCTTTTTCCACAGTTGCCTTGTTAGCCGAAATGGTCTTGTAACTTAAAGTATCCACTGCTTATTTGTTTTTAATTAGTTAATTATTAAATATTTGCGTCGTCTCTTGGGGCTTCTCACTACGGGCATGTTGATGAAAATCTCTTCAAAACGGCGTGCAAAGATACGGCTTTTTTTTCAAAAAAAAAATTTTTACCGACTTTTTTCAACTTAACGGCTAAATTTTTTCAATTTAACGGCTAAAGTGATGAAAATTTATTACTTTTGCAATCCGTATTCAGGAGTATAACTTATAAAGCGTTGTTTAATATGGATAAGATAAATCGAAAAAAGTTTCTTCAACTGCTCGGGTCCTTAGTGGCGGGCGGCAGTTTGCTTAGCGTATCGGGCATTTTTTTGCGCAAGATGTTCGTCATTCCGAAGGGGATGCTACCCGCAAGCGCCGAGAACTCGCTTACGACAGGCGCAGGCACAGGCGCAGGTAAGGACTATGTATCGCCCTATAAATTAGTGTCTTCGTTCAAGGTGCACGACGCAATCGAGGCCTTCGAACTCCTTGACGAACGGCTTGTAGTGGCGACGGCCAACAGCGTATCCATCTATGACCGCAACGGCACGCTGACGAACAACTTTGCCGCAGGTAGCAATCTGCGCGACATATCCGCAGACGCCAATCTCATTTATCTGTTATTTCCCACGCGCATAGAGGTTTACGATGAAGCGGGCGGCTTGGTGCGCGAGTGGATGGCGTGCAGCGACAACTCCGATTATTGCTCGTTCACGGTAACGGCAGGGGGCGTTTTCGTTACCGATGCGGCGAACAAAAATATCTGCAAATATACTAATGAGGGGCAGTTTGTGAAATTCATCAACAGCCCGAACAAATTCGTAATACCGAGCTACACTTTTGGCATCACGTGCATCGACGAGGTGATATACTGCTCCAATTCAGGCCGCCATCTTATTGAAAGTTACACGCTCGACGGCGAATATCTCGGCTCTTTCGGCAAGGCCGGGATGCAGGGCGGACGATTCTGCGGCTGCTGCAATCCGGTTCATCTGACAAAGACTTCGACAGGCGAAATAATCACTTCCGAAAAGGGTTTGCCTCGCATCTCATGCTACGGACGCGACGGCGAGTTTCGTAGCGTACTGATTGATAATCACACTCTTGGCGGCGGTCATCAGGCGTATGAGGTGAAAGTTGACGGCGACAAAATGCTGGTCGCCGGACATAATCAAATATCTATATATCAGTATGATAAATCGCCAATCGCCAAAACAGCGTGCTCGGTTTGCGGAGTAAGCAGATGCGAATTGAGGGAAGTTAGAAGTTAGAAATCTTTAAAAAACTATTATATTAGATGTTGGTAAAAGAAGAGAATAAGAACAGTCCGATAGCGAGGAGGAAGTTTCTCAAGATTGCAGGTAGAACGGCGGCGGGAGGCGGTCTGTTAGCGCTCACCGGCAGGTTGATAGCACGCTC
>JAITPL010000009.1 GCA_031289445.1 Tannerella sp. | reverse complement strand
TTTTGCGGCTGCTAAGCGACCAGCGGCGTGCGAAACCTATGGTCCATCGAGGATGGACGGTAGCATAGAGAATCTGCAGGAAGCGGTTGCGGAAGGTGCTTTGGATTATGCGGTATATGAGTGGCCGACGACCTACCTCGTCGCCGTGAGCGAGGAAGAAGCGTCGTCCGAGAAGTGTGGTTTCGAGCGGGTGGCGATGTATGATAGCGCCTGTTTCCCTAGTCAGATAGTCGAACATCCAAATGTCGTGATTGCCTGTAAAAATATGAATCTCAACACCTCTATCCGACAGCTCGGCCAACTTGCCCAGAAAGCGCACATGTCCGCGAGGCACTACGTACTTGTATTCATACCAGTAATCAAACACATCGCCCAGAAAATATATTGCGGCGGCGTGTTCCTTAACCTCGTCGAGCCAGCGCACAAGCCGCCGCTCCGCTTCCAATGGTTCATCAAGGTAGCGGTTGCCAAGGTGCATGTCGGAAAGAAAATAAATCATAAAATTGGAAGTTTCTACCTTTATAACAGTCCCAGTTCCAGTTTTGCTTCTTCGGTCATCATATCGCGATGCCATTCAGGCTCGAAGACGAGGTTGACCTGCACGCTTCGTACCGCTTCGACGCTTTCAACTTTCATTCGCACGTCTTCGATGATATAGTCGGCAGCCGGACAGCCGGGAGCAGTAAAAGTCATGTCGATGGAGACGTTTTGCGCCTCGTCAACATCAACCTTGTAAATCAAACCCAAGTCGTAGATGTTGACCGGGATTTCGGGGTCATAGACCGTCTTGAGCATACGGACTATCTCTTCTTCGATTCTCAGAAACTCATTTTCCATTGTCTAATCTGTTTTCGTCGGCATAACTGTAATAATGATTGTCGCTGATGATGAGGTGGTCAATCAGTTTCATATCCACAAGTTGCGCTGCCCGGCTGAGGGTAGAAGTCAGGTTGTCGTCCTGCAGACTTGGCGTCAGGTTGCCCGAAGGGTGGTTATGGCACAGGATGATACCTGAGCATGTAGCTTCGATAGCGGCCTTGATGATTTTGTTCACGCATCCGCCGGTTGAGTTTTGCACGCCCTCGCTGACACGCTTCTTCTCTATCACTTTCAACGAGCCGGTCAGGAAGGCGACCCACAGTTCTTCGTGTGTCAGGTCGCAGAGATAGCGGTAGAACAGTTGAAAGATATCGTTGCTTGTGCGAATGCTTGAACGCTTGGGCGGCTCGGCTACACTGCGGCGACGGCCTAACTCCAGGGCGGCCGTGATTGCGACAGCCTTGGCCTCACCTATGCCTTTATATTTCTTAAAGTAGGAGATAGACCGCTTACCGAGGGTGTTGAGATTATACCCTTCGTCGCTGAGGATTTGCTGTGCCAGCTCGACAGCCGAGCATTCCTGATTGCCCGAGCCTATCAGTATGGCGACAAGCTCGGCGTCGCTCAAGGACAAGGGGCCTTTGGCGAGCATTTTTTCGCGTGGACGGTCTTCTTCGGCGAGGTCTTTGATGCGCAGTCTGCCGTTGGCGTCACTCATGATTACTTGGCGCTTATGCGTCCTATATAAGAGCCGTCGCGGGTATCGACTTCGATTTTCTCGCCGATGTTGATAAAGAGCGGTACGCGCACTTCGGCTCCTGTTTCGAGGGTAGCCGGTTTGAGGGTATTGGTGGCGGTATCACCCTTGACGCCGTGCTCGGTGTAGGTTACTTCGAGGATGACGTGAGCGGGCAGCTCGCAAGTCAGGATGGTCTCGCTCTCGGCGTGCACCATGGCCTCGACGGCGTCGCCTTCCTTGAGGAACTGTACCCCTTCGATGCTTTCGCCGGGTATCATAATCTGCTCGAAGGTCTCCGGGTGCATAAAGTTGTAGCCCATATCATCCTTGTAGAGGAACTGATAGGGACGGCGTTCGATGCGCACTTCTTCGACCTTGACGCCGGCGTTCCAGGTCTTGTCGATCACGCGACCGGTTGTAACGCTCTTCAGTTTGGTACGCACAAAGGCCGGACCCTTGCCGGGCTTGACGTGAAGAAATTCGGTGATAATATAGTAGGTGCCTTCCAAGTCGAGGCACATTCCGTTTCTAAAATCTGCTGTTGTTGCCATAAATTTTGTTAGATATTTATTAAATTTCTCTGCAAAATTACATGAAATTTTTGAGAATCCCAAACGCGAGGGTAATAAAAATCAAAACCTCCATCGTCGCATCGACGTACAATGGCTATCTTTGCAGCTTGTTTACTTAAAGTTTATGGAGTATGGAGGTCTTGACGTGCACGGGGATAGCGTACGCTGACGCCCGACTTGATGGAATTGCGTGATGCTCTTGTGAAACACAGTGCAGGCAGTGCAGGGTTACGCCCGGAAAATGACGAATCGGCAGCCCGGTCGAACAGAACATTTCCCGGTAAAAAGTACAGTCATCTATCAGTGAAGAGCGTTTTCGTCCGCCAGATGATTGTCGGCAATGGTTTGCTGACAGCGCGGACACGTTTTCCAGAATGTTTTAGACGCCTCATCTCCGCCGATATGTATGTATTCCGAAGGGAAAAGTTGAGAGACTTCGGTCAACACATCTTCCATAACGCTGTAAACATCTTCGTTGCCCGCACACGGGGAATTTCCAACTTCTAATTTTCTGTATTTCAATCTATTAAGTGCTCGCTCTAAAAATAATCGCAAAAAAAGTTCAAAAAAGTTTGGCCATGTCAAAATAAACCTTTACCTTTGCGGTGTTCGATTAAAGGAATTTTTTTTATGACTTTGTATTACTCGTATTTCAAACCGGCTTTCAACGTTGGTATCAAACCTGTTGAAAGCGTTAGCGACCAATGGTTAGCATTGGCCGGCTTCCCTCTATTACTGGAGAGAACCGCCTGGCTTAAATATATAGATCCGCGCGCGCGGGATATACCAAAAATAAATCGTTGTCTCGAAGACTTGGAATGTCTGCAATTGTTGGAAAAACTTGCTCCGGAGTGGAGCAAATTTTCCGAACGACAGGACGGATTCAAAGAAAAAATCGTCACATTCAATATTGGAAATAA
>JAITPL010000005.1 GCA_031289445.1 Tannerella sp. | reverse complement strand
GCGCAGACGATGCCAAACATGTACGATAACGCCGACAGAAAAGCCATGCAAGGCTGGGTCGATTCCGTTTATGACTCCATGAGCGACAATGAGCGGATAAATCAACTGTTTATGCTTGCAGTCAAGGCTTCGCCGCAGGATAGGGACATTGCCGAGATAGAGCGGATTGTCAGGGAACAGAAGGTCGGCGGAGTGATCTTTTTCAAGGGTGAGCCTGAGAAACAGGCTGCCGCTACCAACCAACTGCAACGCGCATCAACAACGCCTCTGTTTGTAGCTATTGACGGCGAGTGGGGACTCTCGATGAGGCTCAGCAATACAACGCGCTTTCCCAAAAACATGATGCTGGGGGCGCTTGCCGATGTGGAATATATTGAACGATATGGCGAGGAAGTAGGCCGTCAGTGTCGCGCAATGGGTATTCACATTAATTTTGCCCCTGTGTTGGACGTCAACAGTAATGCGGCTAATCCGGTGATTGGCATACGTTCATTCGGTGAAGACCGCGACGAAGTAACACGCAAGGCTCTTGCCTACGCGCGGGGTCTGGAAAAAGCAGGCGTCATATCCTGCGCCAAGCATTTTCCCGGACATGGCGATACAAGCGTTGATTCGCATCATGCACTGCCCACGGTAGCACGAGATGAAGAGCAATTGAACGGGGTCGAACTCTATCCCTTCAAAAAGTACATCAACAGCGGACTGTCGGGTATTATGGTTGCGCATCTCAACGTTCCCGCTTTAGGTACGGAGGGCCGACCGGCTTCGCTCTCTCGCGAGGTTGTAAGCGTACTGTTGCGCGACCAAATGGGATTTCGGGGGCTTGTCTTCACCGACGGTTTGCAGATGAAAGGAGCGGCGGTCGGCAAGGACGAGAGTATCTGTGTGCTCGCTCTGCAAGCCGGCAACGACGTGCTGGTAGGGCCGGAGAATCCGCTGCAGGAGATAGCTGCCGTCAAGCAAGCCGTCAAGAGCAAGAAAATCAGAATGAGCCAGATAGAACGCAGTTGTCGCAAAATACTGAGTTATAAATATATGATCGGCCTGGGCGACGCCGACAAAATCTCTACCGCGTCATTAACCGGCAAACTCAACACACCGGAGGCGGAGCATATAAACATGGCGCTTAACGCCCTTGCGATTACAGTAGTGAAAAATATCGACGACATCATCCCTCTCAGGCATTTGGGCAAGCGGCGAATTGCGGCCATAGCTTTCGGCACAAACAAAGGGAACACTTTTCACGAGGTATTGCAGAGATACGACGAGGTTGACTGTTTTACAATTTCGTCCAGCGCCGAGTCGGCGACAAAGAAAAAGTTATATGATGAACTGTACAATTACGACCTGATAATAAGCAGCGTGCACGACGCCGATATAGACGAAAGCGCCCAGCTTCGCGCCCTCGCCAAAGATAAGGATTTAATAAGCGTATTTTTTACCGTTCCATACAAGTTAGCCGACTTCAGGGCATCGTCAGCCGAAGCGCAGGCGGTAGTCGTGGCCTACGAAGACACGCGGTTGGCATGCTCTTTCGCAGCGCAGGCGATATTCGGAGGCATTGCGGCCGAAGGGCGGTTGCCGGTAAGCATTCCCGGTATGTTTGGGGCGGGAGAAGGCTGTATAACGGCCAAAACCCGACTTGGCTACCACGCGCCCGAAGAGGTCGGTCTCAGCCTGCGACGTCTGCAAGCCATCGACACGATAGTAACTTCAGCGCTCGATAAGGAGGCCATGCCGGGCTGCCGGGTACTGGTTGCCAAAGGCGGAATGATAGTCTATAACAAGTCTTTCGGGTATATGGATTATACGAAGAAAGAGCGGGTAACACCGCGTACCGTTTACGACCTTGCCTCGGTTTCGAAAGCTACCGGCACGCTGTTAGCCGTTATGCGGGCTTATGACGCCGGCGGTTTCGACCTCAACGACAAGATTGCGAAACATCTGAACGAACTGCAACGTTCCGACAAAAAGGATATTGTGATACGCGACATGCTGTATCACCAGTCGGGTCTGCCGCCGGTAATCAATTTCTACGAGAAGGCAGTTGACCGGAAGAGTTTCACCGGCTCGCTCTACAGCAATCGCAAGGACGCCAAACATCCCATTCGTTACGATGCTCACACGTATGTCAACAACGCTTTCGGCTTTGACCCCAATATAGTGTCGAACACCCGCAAGCAAGGCTTCACCGTCGAGGCGGGCAAGAACTTCTTCATCTGCGACGCTTTCCCTGTGGACAGTGTCATTTCAGGCGTTATCAATGCCCGCTTAGGCGCCACAGGCAAATATACATACAGTTGTGTCAATTTCATACTGCTAAAGCTGATGCTTGAGCGGCTCGGCGGCAAAGCTATGGACAAGATGCTTGACGAAGAGGTGTTCGGCCCGCTCGGAGCTGCGTCCATGACCTATAATCCGCTTCGCAAGATGGATGCGGGGAGGATAGCGCCTACCGAAGACGACCATTTCATACGCCGACAGCTCATACGCGGCTACGTACACGACGAGGCGGCAGCCTTTCAGGGTGGAGTGTCGGGCAATGCGGGTTTATTCTCGACTGCCGACGATCTCGCCAAGGTCTGCCAGCTCTATCTCAACGAGGGAGTTTATGGCGGCGCACGCATAGTCTCGGCCGAGACTTGCAACCTCTTCACCGGCAGCAAGAACTCTACCAGCCGACGCGGTCTGGGATTCGACAAGCCGGATATCGACAAACCTGCAAGCTCGCCCTGCGGATCGCTCGCGCCTGTCTCTGTTTACGGACATACAGGTTTCACAGGTACATGTTTCTGGATAGACCCCGACAACGACCTCATTTATATCTTCCTTAGCAACCGCACTTATCCTTCGCGCACAAATTCAAAGCTCTATAACCTTGATGTCCGCACGCGAATACAGGATGTGATTTACAAGTCGATAATCACGGAAAACAGGTAAATCTTTTAGCGGCTCACAATAAGCAAGTCGGTTTAAAAATCCGTAAGATAATATTAATTCCCCCAATGGAGGAGTGCGGAAGCATTTGTATAGTGGCTCTGTCCGGTGCCCCGTCCAAACATATCCAACAGCAAGCTCAGGAGACACGGTCTCCGGAAGACGACCAATCCTGCCACGCAGGCCCTGCGAATCGCCGCCCGTTCCCTTCACGGAAGCAAGGGACAGCCGGGGCGCTTATATCGCAAGATTTACCTCCGCAAGGGAGCGGGGGCAGCCAACAAGTACGTAGCCCGACATCCGGCAGTCCCGCTTTATACGCTTGTCAAAAAAAGGCTCGAATATGACGAATCGTTTTATGGGGGAAGAAAGCAAAAAACAGCAGATAAAAGAAGAAGCACGACTTCACAAAATGGGGAAAAGTGGAATTATGCGCTTGTCAAAATGGCTTTATAATCGGGTATTTGCGATTATCGTCATTATCAAGGTACGAGGCAATCTTCTACTTTCTAACTTCTACCTTTATGTAGGTACGAAACAATCTTCTGATTTTGTCAATGCAACACCCAAAATAAGTGTCGCAGTATCACTTATTATCAGCAATAAAAACCTTAACAAGTCAGGAGTTATGAGACTGCAAATATACATTACTTTAGCTTCAGTTTCTTTATGATTTCGTTGATACGACGGATATTCTGTTTTGTTATTTCCGAAATTTTCTCCGCCGAAAAGCCGTTTCCGTATAAATTCCCAACGATCGCTTCCTGCTCTTTGACAAGCGCCTCCGTCTCCCGGTGCGCAGCCAGAATAAGCGCTTCCTTTTCTTGCAGAGCTGCGTCCTTTTCTTGAAGAGCTGCATCCTTTTCTTGAAGAGCTGCGTCCTTTTCTTGAATGACTGCGTCTTTTTCTTGAATGACTACCTCTTTTTCTCGAATGACGGCTTCCATTTCTTTTGTTACTTGCTCCACTGCTTTCGTTGCTGCTACCTTCTCTGCAGAACGGATGGAGTTCATATAATCCCAGTAAATCTTTTGAGACTCACGGTAGGCAAAACGTTCCGCATCACTCAACTGCTCTATCTCCGCAATGTGAAATAAACGCTTGAACACCCGATCCTGCAAGGCTTTCGGACGGTCGTCCAGCACGGCAAGATTCTTGAGTACATACATCCACTTGTCCATCAGCGTATCCAGTTCGTC
>JAITPL010000212.1 GCA_031289445.1 Tannerella sp. | reverse complement strand
GCTACGACTAACAAGGGATGCTTCGGCGCTGTTTTCGGCGTGTTTGCAGGAATAGGTTGCCTGATTGCGCTTCCAATTATCCTCCTGATAGTCGCCATGATAGTCATTCTGCCTCATTTGTTTAATGGCGGTTTGCCCGGCGTATTTGTACCCGAAGAGGTAGTTGAAAAGTCTTTCCTGTACAATCTTACCCTGTTGAAGGGAATCACGCTTTTCCTGCTAATCGGAATACCTGTGGCCGCTCTGATTTATTGGATTTTAGCTCAGGTTTTCAAACTTAATCCTGTCAATAAGACCATCAAAGCAACCGGCCTTGCTATCTGGTTGATTGCAGCAGTGTTTTTCCTTTTTGCGCCGGGGAAATACAGTGATAACAATTTTTCCATATTTCCATTTATTAGATGGGAGTGGAAAATAACCGAGAACGTAACCGAAAGCAGTCATCCGAGCGGTTGGATTAGCGGGGACGGAGCATTTTTCGAGAAGGAAGACGTGATAGACGAGCCGATAGAAGCAATACGGTTGCTGCCCAATCTGAAAGTCAATCTGCAAATTGAACAGACAAGCTCCGGCAAGACTACTATCCTGTTCAGCGGAGACGAAAATCTTGTCAAGAACGTAAGCTACAAGATAGAAGACAAAAAACTGCGATTGAACGCCGAGCATTCCATCTACCACGATAACAATCTGATAATCCACATTAAAACGCCTATCCTCAAGCAACTTGAGGTATATTCGTCGGGAAGCGTCTTTTTTCCTCGTGCCTTCACAGCCGACGACTTTGAACTCGTATTGAAAAGCGTCTCCAAATTCAAGATAGACAGTTTGACAGTCAATTCGTTGGATATTTCTGCGAATGACGTTGGAACAATAGAAATAGCCGGGAAAGTTCATAACGCTCACTTGAAGTTGAACGGGCTTGGCTCTCTTGATACCCGCGAACTTGTTGCCGACTCTGTTTATGCTCACGTTGACGGCGACGGCGCTATCCGGTGTTATCCGGTAAAATATTTAAACGCCAAGATGGAAGGGGCGGGCAGTATAACCTACTTCAACGATCCGCCGGAAAAAGTTACCGCCATAACAGGCTCGGGAGAAATCAACAAGGAATAAGCAGGGCGCACAAAAAATGACCTCCCTTTGCAGGGAGGCCATTTCCTTCACTTTCAATTTTTATTCACTTTTTATATATCACTTTTCTGATACCACTTCAAAAGGGATGTCAACAGATACTTCCTTGTGGAGACGTATCTGCGCCTTGTATGAGCCGACCTCCTTGACCGAATCCTTGATATAGATAATCTTACGGTCAATCTCAAAGCCTTGCTTCGCCAATTCTTCAGCTATCTGAATGTTGTTAACCGAGCCGAATATCGTGCCGGTCGAACTCGTCTTGGCGCCTATCGTCAGCGTGAGGCCTTCGAGTTTGGCTGCCAAATCCTGAGCCGTCTGCTTGATTTTCTCCAACTTGTGAGCGCGTTGCCTGAGGTTTTCGGCCAACACTTTCTTGGCTGATACCGAGGCTATTACGCCCTTGCATGAAGGAATAAGATAGTTACGTCCGTAACCGCTCTTAACGTTCACTACATCGTCTTTGTAACCCAATCCGGTTACGTCTTCTTTCAATATAATTTCCATAGTCAGTTCCTCCTTTTTTATTTCATTAAATCGGTTACGTAGGGCAGTAATGCCAAATGGCGCGCTCTCTTGACGGCCTGCGCTATGTGGCGCTGGAACTTCAGCGAGGTGCCGGTGAGACGGCGAGGCAGTATCTTGCCCTGCTCGTTCAGGAACTTCTTCAGAAATTCGGGGTCCTTGTAGTCAATGTACTTGATACCGCTTTTCTTGAAACGGCAGTACTTCTTCTTCTTCGTGTCAACCGACATCGGAGTAAGGTATCTGATTTCGGAATTACCCTGTGAATGTGAGTGTGAGTTTGTTGTTGCCATGATTATACCTCCTTGTTTTCAGTGTCTAACTCAATATCTACCTCTATTTCTTCGATAGGAAGAACGTCTTTTACGACTTTGTGGAGTTCGCGTCGCAGTTCCGGTGGCGGTACAATCTTGAGGTTGCGCCTCTTGATTGCATACTCGGCGGCAAACTTGTCCTGACGGAATGTCAGGAAGCGTATCACCCGCTCGTCGCGACGGAATTGCGTTTCCAGCACGTCAACAACCGTAGGCTCTGCCTTAAATTCTATCAACTGATAGAATCCGGTCGTCTTCTTACTGATAGGGTAGGCCAGCTTGCGCAGGCCCCAGTTCTCTTCGTTGACTATCTCGGCTTTCTGGGACGTCAACACATTTTTGATTTTCTCTACCGCTTCCTTCATCTGTGCATCAGACAAAACGGGAGTTAAAATGAAAACGGTCTCGTAATTGTTCATAAATCTGTGTATAAATTAAAATTTGCGGGTGCAAAGGTAGGTATAATTTCTTAATCTGCAATACTTTTGAGCGACTTTTTTTGAATTATTTTTCGACCGCATTTGTAAAATATTGATTTTCAACGAATTACTCCCACTCGATTGTCGAAGGCGGTTTTGAACTTATATCATAAACCACGCGATTTACGCCTTTCACTTTGTTGATGATTTCGTTTGAAACTTTCGAGAGGAAGTCGTAAGGCAGTTGCGCCCAGTCGGCCGTCATGGCGTCGGTTGAGGTTACCGCCCGCAGTACGACGGTGTTTTCGTAAGTTCTTTCGTCGCCCATCACGCCTACCGAGCGGATAGGCAGCAGGATAGCGCCGGCCTGCCAGACCTGGTCGTACAGCCCCCACTCGCGCATCAGACTGATATAAATATCATCCGCTTCCTGTAGAATGCTCACCTTTTCGGGGCTAATCTCGCCGAGTATGCGAATGCCGAGACCCGGACCGGGAAACGGATGGCGGGCGATAAGTTCGGTCGGCATACCGAGTTCGCGCCCTACGCCTCGCACTTCGTCCTTAAATAACAGTCGCAGCGGCTCTACAAGCTGAAGATTCATCTTCTTGGGCAAACCGCCGACATTGTGATGACTTTTTATCACCATTCCGGTTATAGAAAGCGATTCGATGACGTCGGGATAGATAGTCCCCTGCCCTAACCACTTGATATTCGTCAGTTTATGCGCCTCCTGATCGAAGATGTCAATAAAACCCTTACCTATGATTTTGCGCTTCTGTTCGGGGTCGGTAACATTCGCCAGCTCGCCGTAAAACTTCTCGTGAGCCTTAACGCCTATAACGTTGAGATTCAGCTGTTCATAAGCCTTCATCACCTTGTCAAACTCGTTTTTGCGCAGCAGTCCGTGGTCAACGAAGATACATGTCAGATTCTTGCCTATCGCCTTGTTGAGCAGCACGGCCGTAACCGACGAATCGACGCCACCCGAAAGGGCGAGTATGACTTTATCGTCGCCAAGTTTAGCCTTGAGTTCACGGACGGTCGATTCGATGAAAGAGGCAGGCGTCCAGTCCTTGCGACATCCGCAGATATTCAGGAAGTTATCGAGGATTTGCATACCTATCTCGGTGTGATATACTTCGGGATGAAACTGCACGCCCCATGTAGGCTCGCCGGTGATATTGAAAGCCGCCGCAGCTACGTCGCCGGTACTTGCGATGATACAAAAACCGGCAGGTAAGCGCGTTATCGTGTCTCCGTGCGACATCCAGACCTGCTTACCGGCTGCGATGCCTGCAAACAGCGGATTGGCGCTGTCGAGCGTCTCCAAGTGCGCCCTGCCATACTCGCGCGAGCCTGACGAATTAACCTCGCCGTCCGATGAATAGGCCAAAAACTGCGCCCCGTAGCATATACCGAGCAACGGATATTTGCCCCGAATAGCCGACAAATCCGTCTTGAACGCATTCGCATCGTTGACCGAGTAAGGGCTGCCCGAAAGTATCACCCCTTTGACGCTTGGGTCGTCAGCCGGAAAGGCGTTATAGGGAATTATCTCGCAATAAGTATTTAACTCTCTGATTCTGCGACCTATAAGTTGCGTCGTCTGCGAACCGAAATCAAGTATGATAATTTTCTCGTGCATATTAAAGTTGTATGTTAATGAGGCACAAAGGTAGGGAAAATAATTATTTTATGCTTATCTTTGCATCAGAATTGACATTAAAAACGACATTATGGATACTGAAAAATTATTGGAAGAAGTAAGTAAGAAAGCGGGGACTTGGTTAGGCGAGGAGTACGATAAAGAGACGCAAAAAGCTGTACAGGCGCTGCTTGACAGTCCCGATCCTACGGAACTTGTCGAAGCGTTCTATAAAGACCTCGAATTTGGCACCGGAGGACTGCGCGGTATTATGGGCGTCGGCTCCAACCGCATGAACAAATATACCGTCGGCGCAGCTACGCAGGGACTGTCAAACTATCTCAGGAAAGAGTTCGCCTCACTGCCTGAAATCAAGGTTGTCATAGGGTACGACTGCCGCAATAACAGTCGCGCTTTTGCCGAATTGTCGGCGGAGATTTTTGCTGCTAACGGCATCAAGGTCTATCTCTTCGACGACCTGCGCCCGACGCCCGAAATATCATATACCATTCGGCGCCTCGGCTGCCAAAGCGGTATCATCCTCACAGCCTCGCACAATCCCAAGGAATACAACGGCTACAAGGCTTACTGGGACGACGGAGCGCAGATGATAGCGCCTCACGACAAGAACACTATCGCCGAGGTCAACAAGATTCGCTCGGCCAAGGATATTAAGTTTGAGGGCGATAACAGCCTTATCGAAGTCATTGGTCGGGATATTGACGACGCATACATTAAGGAGCTGAAAACCATATCCTTATCACCCGAAATCATCGCCCGCCATCACGACCTGAAAATCGTCTATACACCGATTCACGGCACAGGCGTCCGACTGATACCTGCCGCCTTGAAGCATTTCGGCTTCACGAACATTATTAATGTGCCGGAGCAGGACGTCGTAAGCGGCGATTTCCCGACGGTCATATCACCTAATCCCGAAGAGCCGGCTGCCATGGCGCTGGCAGTCGAGAGGGCGAAAGCTACGGATGCGGAGATCGTGCTGGCCTCCGACCCCGACGCCGACCGTATGGGCGCAGCTGTACGTAACGATGAGGGCGAATGGGTACTGCTGACCGGTAATCAAACGGCCATTCTTTTCGTTTACTATCTCATCACCCGCTGGAAAGAACTCGGTCGCCTCAAGGGTCGCGAATATATAGTCAAGACCATCGTTACTTCCGAGATTATCAGAGCGATAGCCGAGAAAAACGAGGTGAGATTATACGACGTCTATACCGGTTTCAAGTGGATAGCCGACATCATACGCAAAAACGAAGGCAAAAAGACATTTATAGGCGGCGGAGAAGAGAGTTACGGCTTCCTGTGCGAGGACTTTGTGCGCGACAAGGACGCAGTCTCGTCAGCTTGCATCATGTCCGAAATTACGGCTTGGGCGAAAGACCAGGGACTGACTGTTTACAGCCTCTTAAACCGTATCTATGCGGAGTATGGCTACTCGAAGGAAGTAGGCGTCTCGGTAGTGAAGCAGGGCAAGAGCGGCGCCGAAGAGATTGAAGCGATGATGAAGAACTTCCGCAAGCATCCGTTGAAGACGATTGCAGGCTCGCGGGTAACAACAATCTACGATTATGCTTCGCTGAAAGGGCACAGTTTCGTTGACGACGAAGACTTTTCGCTCAATATGCCGACTACCTCCAACGTGCTTCAGTACAACACCGAAGACAACACAAAAGTATCTATCCGTCCGTCGGGAACAGAGCCTAAGATAAAGTTTTATTTCGAGGTACAGGTACCGGTCAAGTCAGCGCAAGACATCCCCGACGCCGATGCTAAAGCGACCGAGAAAATCTCAAAAATAAAGGAATCTATGGGGATTTAGTGCCCCGCCTCCTTTGTTGAAGGTATATAAGTATGGCAAAATAAATCATAAAACCGGAGTATCCTGAAAAGGAGCTGCTTAGCGAACTTTCGCAACTTATTGAGCAAAGTCGTCGATATGTTGCCGTGCAAGCAAATAGCACGCTCACCATGCTTTTTTGGC
>JAITPL010000202.1 GCA_031289445.1 Tannerella sp. | reverse complement strand
TCGTGGGACGGACAGTCCACCGTTTACAATCCGTTCAGTATTATTCGGGTTTTTGCCGAGCGCATGTTCGGTAGTTTCTGGTTTAATACTGCTACTCCTACCTTCCTGATAGAGCTGCTCAAGAAACGGAATCAGGTCGAAAAATACACAAAGCCGGTGAAGACTACCGAATCGGTGTTTGGCAGCTATGACCCCGATAAGCTGGAAACTACTCCCCTGCTGTTTCAGACCGGCTATCTGACTGTCAAAAACGTCGTTTTTGAGAACGGTAAACTGTACTATACCCTTGAGGCGCCAAACAGAGAAGTGAGAGACGCCTTTTCCGACCATCTGTTCAAGGAGTTTGCGGGTCTGTCGCCGGAGGATATGACTTCTGTTCAGAGCGATATGATACGCCAGATCAAGTCTCTCGACTCGGAGGGATTCAACCGCAGTCTGAAGGCGATGATAGCACACGTGCCGTCGATACTGCATATCGCTGAAGAGAAGTATTACCACTCCCTGTTTATGATATGGCTTTATTCTTTGGGCTTTAATATAGAGGACGAGGTGCTGACCAATATCGGACGTATAGACGCCGTCTGGCGCATGAAGGACACGACAGTCATAGCCGAGTTGAAGCATGACCGTCAAGCGCCGATAGAGCGACTGCTGGCTGAAGCCGAGGCACAGATAAAAGACAGGAAATATCACGAGCGCTATGCAGTAGAAGGCAAGCGACTAATCCTCCTCGCGGTAGCCTTTTCAGGCAAGGAAGCGGGATGTAAAATAATGGTGAATGGTGAATTATGAATTATGAATGACAATGTAGGGGCCGGGCTGTCCCTGCCCAAATTTCTATTGCTTCGTACCTGCCAATGATGTGGTGCTATGACATCATTGCGAGGCACGAAGCAATCTATTCTATATCTATCGCTGGAACAAAGTCGCTTTTCGGTTGCCATGTCAAAAACTTTTCTATTATAAAAAATTCCCATAGCAAAAGGTCTCTTGTGGATAAGCATTTTTATTGCGCCTTTCGAACAAATTTTGAAACATTAAGCGGTTTATTAAGCGGTTTATTAAGCAGCGCAATCATTTTTTTTGAAATTTTTTTGTCAATTAAGCGCTTTGTTAACCGCTACGTTAACTCCATGCTCTTACCTTTGCAGCGTTTTTATTGACAGTTGACAATAAATTGCAGCGGCAGAATGTCAACGAAAAGCGCGGGAAGATTATCCGATTGCGGGAAAACTCGCCGAACTCTTTTGGAAGATTTCCCACTCGTGGGGAAACTCGCCAATAACTTGCGAATGCTTCCAAAACGTATGAGAAACTCTTAAATTTCAACGATTTATCATTCATTATTAATTAATATCATTCATTATGCACAGAAAATTTAAACGAAAAAACGAAACCATCATCTCACGAACTTACAGGAGCCGACTGCTCGCTGTGATGTTCCTGACATTGATTGCCGGTTTCAACTTCTATCCGCAACCTGCGCAGGCTCAAGACGCTCAGGGGGTTGTCAGTGGAGTAGTAACCGACGAAGAAGGCGAAGCCATGCCCGGAGTATTGGTTCTCCTGAAAGGCTCTACGCGCGGTGCAACTACCGACACGGACGGTACTTACACGTTTACCAATCTCAAGAGTACCGACGAATTAGTCTTCTCTTTTTTGGGATATATGCCCGTCAACCGTCGGGTAGGCGATCTCAAGAAGATAGACGTCCGCATGGCGCCCACTCCCAACGAGCTGGACGAAGTAACCGTTGTCGCTTTTGCCAAGCAGAAGAAAGAGAGCGTTATAGCTTCGGTCAGCACTGTCAAGCCCTCGGAACTGAGAGTGCCGTCGAGCAACCTCACTACCGCTTTTGCAGGACGCATCGCAGGCTTGATTTCCTATCAGCGCACCGGTGAGCCGGGTCAGGACAACGCACAGTTCTTTATTCGCGGAGTTACGAACTTCGGAACAGGCAAGAAAGACCCCTTAATCCTTATCGACGGCGTCGAAATGGGCACCGAAGACCTCTCGCGACTTACGGTCGATGACATTTCCTCGTTCTCTATAATGAAGGACGCTAACGCAACAGCCCTCTACGGCGCTCGAGGCGCCAACGGAGTGATACTCGTAAGCACCAAGGAAGGTCGGGAAGGCAAGATGAAGGTGCAATTTCGACTGGAAGGCACCATGTCGCAGCCGACAGAGAATATTCAATTTGCCGACCCGGTCAGCTACATGCGATACCATAACGAAGCCGTCATCACCCGCACGCCGGGCAGAACATTGCCCTACGACCAAAAGAAAATCGAATACACCGCACGCGGAATCGATCCCATACACTATCCGGCCAACGACTGGCAGGATCTGCTCTTCGACAAACGCACATTCAACCAGCGCTACAATCTTAATGTCAGCGGTGGCGGTACTGTGGCGCGATATTACATAGCGGCTTCCTACGCCAAAGACCAGGGAATCATCAAGAACGACGGACGTCAGAGCTTCAATACAAACATCGACATCATGAAGTATCAATTACGCTCGAACGTCAACGTCAACCTTACCAAATCGACCGAAGTGATAGTACGTCTCAACGGCTCCTTTGACGATTATCAAGGCCCGCTTGACGGAGGAACAGACCTCTACAACAAGGCCATCAACGCCAATCCGGTTTACTTCATGCCCTATTACCAGCCCGATGCAGCCAACATCTACGCCAAACACATCCTCTTCGGCAACTATGCTGCGGGCGATTATCTGAATCCCTATTCCGAAATGCTCAAAGGCTACCGCACCGAAGACCGCTCAAACATGTATGCACAGTTCGAGCTTAAACAAGACCTCGACTTCCTGCTAAAGGGATTGGCCTTGCGCGGACTGTTCAACGTTGACCGCTATTCGCTTTTGCCGATTCGCCGCCAGTACATACCGTTCTTTTATTCACTGGCCGAAACATCCGACCCCGACAGCTACATTCTCAACCCCATCAATCCCGACTCGGGAACGGATTATCTGGACTTCGTACCCTCCAACCGCGAACTGCAAAGCACCATGTATTTTGAAGGAGCGCTTTCATATAACAATACATTTCTGGAGAAACATTCCACATCAGGGCTGCTTGTGGCCACCGTTCGCGAATCGCACAACGGCACAACCGACGACTTCCAACTCTCTCTGCCACGCCGCAATCTCGGAATCGCAGGACGCTTGACCTACAGCTACGACAGCCGCTATTTCGCAGAGTTCAATTTCGGTTACAACGGCTCCGAGCGCTTCCATTCGAGCGAACGCTGGGGATTTTTCCCATCCGCCGGTTTGGGTTACATCGTATCCAACGAACAGTTTATGGAGCCGTACAAGAAGAACATCACCAAACTGAAACTTAAAGCCACCTACGGACTTGTAGGTAACGACGCTATCGGCAGCGACAACGACCGCTTCTATTACATGTCGCAGTTGAATATGAACGACAGCGGCAGAGGCTACGACACCGGCGCAGATTACGGTTTTCACCGCAACGGCATCTCCATTCAGCGCTATGCCGACCCGGGCATCACCTGGGAAATAAGCCGCAAGACCAACCTGGGCTTTGAGTTAAACCTGTGGAACACTCTCGAAATACAGGGAGATTACTTCCTTGAAAACCGAAGCAATATCCTGCAAGAGCGTGTTTCCATACCTACCACCATGGGATTGCAGGTAACGCCACGCGCCAATATCGGCGAAGCCAGCGGCAAAGGCTTCGAGCTGTCAGTGGACTACAACAAATCGTTTACCAAAGACCTTTGGCTTGTGGCGCGCGGTAACTTCACCTACGCAGCCAGCAAGTACGACGTCTATGAAGAACCCGACTATTCGGTGCTTGCGCCATGGCGGTCGCGGGTAGGTCAGAAACTGTCGCAGGTCTTCGGATATGTGGCCGAACGCCTCTTCATCGACGACGAGGAAGTAGCCAACGCGCCTACACAGACCTTCGGAGAATACGGCGCCGGCGACATCAAATACAAGGACATCAACGGCGACATGCGTATCGACGAAAACGACCAGGTGCCTATCGGATTGCCTACTACGCCCGAAGTAATCTACGGCTTCGGACTGTCGGGAGGTTACAAGCAGTTCGACATATCGTTCTTCTTTCAAGGCTCCGGGCGCTCGTCCTTCTGGATAAATCCGGGCAACACAGCTCCCTTTGTCGGAGGAGAGGGACGCAACCGCGCCATGCTTCAGTATTATGCCGACAGCCACTGGACGGAAGACAACCGCGATATATATGCACTCTGGCCCCGCCTGTCCGAAACCGCGATAAACAACAATCAGGTTACCAGCACATGGTTTATGCGCGACGGCGCCTTCCTCCGGTTAAAGACCACCGAAATCGGTTACACCGTGCCTGAAAAATTACTGCGTCGCATCGGCGCAAGCAATCTGCGCTTCTATGTTTCGGGAAACAATCTGGCAGTTTTCTCCGCCTTCAAGATGTGGGACCCCGAAATGGGCGACAACGGCCTTGCCTATCCACTGCAAAGAGTAATAAACTTTGGCATCAATGTTGAATTTTAATCATTTAATAAAGATAGATAT
>JAITPL010000187.1 GCA_031289445.1 Tannerella sp. | reverse complement strand
AAGTTGGACGACAGGGGTTGCATCGGAGCGCCCGACCTGATAGTCGAAGTGCAGTCGCCTTCCACCGCCAAACGCGACCTGAACGAAAAATATTTCCTCTACGAGCGTGTCGGGGTCAGGGAATACTGGGTAGTTTTCCCGCGCGAAAAGGGGTTGACAGTCTTTCTACGTCAGGAAAACGGCAAGTTTGACGACGGTACTCCCTACCAGTTCGAAGGCAAAGTGCCGGTTTCCATCTTTCAAGGTCTTGAAATTGATTTGAAAGACTTGTTTGATGACGAATAAATATCCCAAAGACCTTATTGTACAAAGTACAATATCTCCTAATTTCGTCAATGCGGCATCCAATGATGGGAAAAGGTCATGGATAGTATCCCAAGACCTTATTGTACAAAGTACAATATCTCCTGATTTCGTCAATGCGGCATCCCTCGATGGGAAAAGGGCGTGGATAGTACCCCAAGACCTTATTGTACAAAGTACAATATCTCCTGATTTCGCCAATGCGGCATCCAATGATGGGAAAAGGTCATGGATAGTATCCCAAGACCTTATTGTACAAAGTACAATATCCCCTGATTTCATCTATGCGACATCTAAAACAAATGTTGCAATATAGCTTACAGTATAATAATCAAATAGTTATGCGATTGTCAATAAATCTCATGGTGAAGTCGGAAGTAAAGCCGATATATGTTCGGACTTCCTATACTAACCCCATTGAATCAATACTGTTTTATCAGGAATTTGGGGTTGATGCGGAGGCAGACGCCTATCGTGAAGTTGGTGTTATTGCCGAAGGCAGCAGTTTGATAGAGTCGAGCGCCGGTGGCGTCGTCGAGCGAGTACATTCGGCCTGAAAGATTGTAATAGCTTTCGGCTTGAACTCCGAATGCAAAACCCTTGCTCAGCGGACGCACATAGTCGATTGTGCAATGCAGCAGGCTCGGACGCTCATAGAACATACCCGCCTCCTTTGTAGAAACAGCGCCGTAGAAAGGGCTGCCGAACATCGACACATAATTGCGGCTGACCCAGTAGGATGCCTGTAAACTGAAATCCTGCAATTGAGTTGACAGTTTGGCGTATCTGCCACCTCCTCTCACCAAGTCGGAAATGTGCCCTTTCAAACACTTATACCCCGCAACATCGGCTTCGATGCTTATATTCTTCAAGACATGGCGATCGGCGTTCCAAGTCAGTCCGATACCGGCGGAAGTATTGACTATGGTCTGCACTTCCGTCTGTGTTGCGTCTATTTCGCCGCCGCGATGCTGGGTAAGCTGTTGTACCGGTATATAGATATGCAGCGGAGCTTTGGGCGGGGTGAGCAAAAAGCGCGTCGAAAGCCCTGCCGTAAAGGCCTCTTGATGTGTGTCCAGCTCGTAAATATATGACATCCAATCGACCCAGATATCTATATCTGCCCATGATGTGCGGTAAAGTAACTGCAAACCGCTTTCGGGGTCGGAAGTAAGGTTGAGTTCGGGGTTATAGAGAGGCTCAATCAGTCGGTGGTTAGCCCCTCCGTAGATATCGCCCAGCACTATGTTGAGCGAGGGCGAAAGAGCCAGATGCAGGCGCAGATAGGGCAACACGTGGACGTTATGCGCATAATCCTGACCTTTCCATACGGACATATCCTTGTAAGCGAAAGCGGGGTAACGTGTAGTGCCCCAAAACCATATAGAGTGGATGCCGGCCTCGAATTTGAGGTTGGAAAGAGAATAGTGCGTACCTTTCAGTTGCAGCCAGAAGCCCGGCAAGGTGTAGCCTTTCTGCACAGTCGAGTTGAACTCGTTGTCCTTGAAGAATGAAATCTCGTCTATTTCGATGGCAAGTTGACCGCGGCGCAAGGTGTCTATGTGGCTGTCGGTAGTGTAGAGGCGCTCGTTCAGTTGGGCGCACAAGGTTTGCGCACAGAGCCAAAACGTCGCCCCCATGCAGCAAGTCGTGATATACCGTATCATCGTTCTCATTTATCTACAATAATTCTAAAAAAGTCTGCAAAGATAATAAATAATCGGCAATTACAGCGCGCGGCGAATCCCGGACAGGGAGTATTCGTGAGTTTACTGCGTTAAATACACATCATTGCCTTGAGAGCGAACGCGGTTTTGCGGGCAAAAAAAAATTTTTTTTGCAGATTTTTCCGGTGAAATTTTGTTTGTTGAAAAAAAAACAGTAATTTTGCAGACCCAAAGAGAAGGAATCAAATAATTATTAACAATAAAACAAATTAAATTAAAGAGTTTTTTATGATCGTAGTTCCATTGAAAGAAGGCGAGAACATTGAAAGAGCCTTGAAAAAGTTTAAGAGGAAGTTTGAAAAGACAGGAGTTGTCAAAGAACTTCGTAACCGTCAGGCGTTCGTCAAGCCTTCGGTAAAGAAACGTAAAGAGCGCATACACGCTGTTTACGTCAAGCAATTGCAGCAAGCTGAAGTATAGTCGCGCGAGTATAGCCCGAAAGATTTTTCCCGATTTATTTGGTCATCTGAAAAATAAGTCGTATATTCGTTGCGTCAAATGAATGTAAGCGTGAGAAAATACGTCAGTTTATTCAAGGATTATCTGCTGCATGAGCGTAACTATTCGACCTTGACGGTAGAAGCATACATGAGTGATTTAGAGCAGTTTATCGCCTATCTTGAGAGCAAGGAGGCGACGACCGGCGAATCGTTCATGGCGGATACGGTTGACGCCGATATTGTGCGCGAGTGGATGATGGACATGATGGGTCGGCGGATGCTGGCTACGTCGGTCAATCGCAAGCTGAGCGCCTTGAAGTCGTTTTTCAAGTACTTGAAGCGCAAACGGATAGTCGGGAAGCATCCGCTGATGCAGGTAACAGGACCGAAGAAGGCCAAGCCGTTGCCATCATTCGTCAAGGACAGAGACATCATCGACGTTCTTGATGAAGAGATTGACGGCGAGGTGTTCGAGACGGTCAGGGACAGGCTGATGATGGAGTTGTTGTACGAGACCGGCATACGTTGCGCCGAACTTGTAGGCTTGGCAGACGGAGACATTGACCTGTCGGCCATGATGCTGAAAGTTACAGGCAAGCGCAACAAGCAGAGGCTGATACCCTTTGCCGAAAGACTGAAGGCGATGATAGGCGACTATCTAAATGTACGCGCGAAAGCGGTAGGCAGTCATACTGAGGCGTTCTTTGTCCGTAAGGACGGTCGGCAGGTTAGCTCGTCGGTCGTCTATTACCGGATACGGAAGGGCTTAATGGCTGTACAGGCCTTGTCGAAGCGCAGTCCGCATGTATTGCGGCACACGTTTGCGACGAGCATGTTGAATAACGGGGCTGAGCTTAATGCCGTCAAGACCTTGCTGGGACACAGCAGTCTGGCATCGACGGCAATCTACACTCACCTTACATTCGAAGAGTTAAAACGAGTTTATAACGCTCATCCACGAGCACAAAACAGGAGGACAAATTATGGACATCAAGATTAAAGCTATTCATTTCGATGCGACCGAGAAATTGGAGTCGTTCATTTTGAGGAAAGTATCTAAGTTAGAGCATTTTTATGACGGCATACTCGACGCCGAGGTAACACTCAAAGTCGTGAAGCCCGAGGCTGCGAAAAACAAAAGCGCCGGTATCCGTATCAAGATCAAAAACGGAGACTGCTTTGCCGAAAAAATCTGCGACACGTTTGAAGAGGCGATAGATACAGGAGTTGAGGCTTTGGAAAAGCAGTTGGTAAAGATAAAAGAAAAGAGCCGCGAAAAATAATTTCGAAAAAAAGTCGAAAAAATTTTGCGGATAAAAAAATAATGTCTATCTTTGCAGCCGTTTTGCCGTTTAAAAAGGCGGTTTTTTGGCGGAAATGCCTCTTTAGCTCAGTTGGCCAGAGCACGTGATTTGTAATCTCGGGGTCGTTGGTTCGAATCCGACAAGAGGCTCGAATCCGACAAGAGGCTCGAAGCAATTGACGGAATGAAGGCCGGGAGAGCGGAAAACGAACAAGAACGCCTGTGTAGCTCAGTGGTAGAGCACTTCCTTGGTAAGGAAGAGGTCCCGAGTTCAACTCTCGGCACCGGCTCATATAAAGATAGACGGTGGAGACGTAGCGCGCTACGCCTGTACAGGAGGAAGGAAGATAGAAAGCAGATAAATTTAACTATATAAGATTATAAAATTATGGCAAAAGAAAAGTTTAACAGGACGAAACCGCATGTTAACATCGGTACGATCGGTCACGTTGACCACGGCAAGACAACTTTGACCGCAGCTATCACCAAGGTGCTGGCTGATGCAGGCTTCTCGAATGCAAGCGGGATCAAGACATTTGATCAGATCGACAATGCACCGGAGGAGAAAGAAAGAGGTATTACCATTAATACCGCACACGTAGAGTATGAGACAGCATCCCGTCACTACGCACACGTTGACTGTCCGGGACACGCCGACTATGTGAAGAACATGGTAACAGGTGCAGCCCAGATGGACGGCGCAATCATAGTAGTAGCGGCTACTGACGGCCCCATGCCTCAGACCCGCGAACACATCCTTCTGGCACGTCAGGTAAACGTACCCAAGCTGGTTGTGTTTATGAACAAATGCGACTCGGTTGACGACGAAGAGATGCTTGAACTGGTAGAGATGGAAATGCGCGAGCTGCTCTCATTCTATCAATTTGACGGCGACAACACGCCTGTCATTCGCGGCTCGGCTCTTGGCGCCCTCAACGGCGACGCCAAGTGGGTTGAGCAGGTATTGGAACTGATGAATGCTGTCGATACATGGATACCGC
Source organism: Tannerella sp. (assembly GCA_031289445.1). Taxonomy (GTDB): domain Bacteria; phylum Bacteroidota; class Bacteroidia; order Bacteroidales; family Tannerellaceae; genus Tannerella. The sequence goes on along the minus strand of JAITPL010000187.1, from coordinate 14,315 downwards.
TGCCTCCGCGCGATGTGGACAAGCCTTTCCTTATGCCGGTCGAGGATATCTTCTCGATCACCGGTCGTGGAACGGTAGCTACGGGTCGTATCGAAACCGGTATCATCAAGACAGGTGAAGAAGTACAGATCATCGGCTTGGGCGCTGAAGGCAAGAAATCAGTCGTTACAGGCGTTGAAATGTTCCGCAAGATATTGGACGAAGGCCAGGCCGGCGACAACGTAGGCTTGCTGCTTCGCGGTATCGACAAGGACGAAGTGAAGCGCGGCATGGTGCTTTGCCATCCGGGTCAGGTCAAACCTCACTCCACATGGAAGGCAGAGGTTTATATCCTGAAAAAGGAAGAAGGCGGCCGTCATACACCGTTCCACAACAAGTACCGTCCCCAGTTCTATATCCGCACACTGGACGTAACAGGTGAGATATCTCTGCCCGAAGGCGTTGAGATGGTAATGCCAGGCGACAATGTAACGATAGAGGTAGAGCTGATCTATCCGGTAGCATGTAGCGTAGGTTTGCGTTTCGCTATTCGCGAAGGCGGCCGTACGGTAGGCGCAGGCCAGATCACCGAACTGATTAACTGATCTCTCATGTTGGTTTAATCCAATCAATTTTAATTTTTAATAATGTGCCGGCTTCCTGCGAGGGAGGCCGGATATACGGAAGTAGCTCAGTTGGTAGAGTACCGGTCTCCAAAACCGGCTGTCGGGAGTTCGAGCCTCTCCTTCCGTGCCAAATAATCATATTCAATGAAGAAAATAGTAAAATATTTCAAAGATTCATACAACGAGCTTGTACATAAGGTTTCCTGGCCGACGAGCAAAGAATTGTCGAGTAGCGCTGTGGTAGTTTTATTTGCTTCCATAATCATAGCGCTGGTCGTTTTCGCGGTCGATTTCGTGTTTGAACATGCTATGCGTTTTGTTTACAATAACCTTTAATTGAGAGTTATGGCAACAGACGTACAACCCAAATTTTATGTTCTACGCGCAATAAGCGGTAAGGAAAACAAAGTGCGTGAATACATCGAGTCCGAAGTTAAGAAAGATACAGAAAACTTCGGCCAGTATGTAAGTCAGGTGCTCATTCCTACAGAGAAGACTTTCACTGTGCGTAACGGCAAGAAGGTACCGAAAGAGCGTGTCTATCTGCCGGGTTACGTATTGGTAGAAGCCACTCTGATAGGAGAGGTTGCGCACCGTTTGCGGAATATCCCTAATGTATTGGGATTTCTGGGCGGTACGGATCATCCTGTGCCCCTGCGTCCTTCGGAAGTCAATCGTGTCTTAGGCACGGTTGACGAGCTGCAGGAGCAGGAAGGAGGTGAGCTTGATGTTCAGTATTACGTCGGCGAGACGGTGAAAGTAACAAACGGACCTTTCAACGGCTTTTCGGGCGTGATAGAAGAAGTCAATACGGAGAAGAAGAAACTCAAGGTAACGGTCAAAATCTTCGGACGCGGCACGCCCCTTGAGTTGGGTTATGTACAAGTGGAGAAGGAGTAAGGTTTTTGTTACGAAGAGCCTTGCGCGTCTTTCAGAGTTAATTATTCATATTAAAAACAAGAAAAGAAATGGCTAAAGAAATTGCCGGACAAATTAAGTTGCAGATAAAGGGAGGGGCAGCAAACCCCTCGCCGCCTGTAGGACCCGCGCTGGGTTCTAAAGGTATAAACATCATGGAGTTTTGCAAGCAATTCAACGCCAGAACCCAGGACAAAGGCGGTAAAGTATTACCTGTTGTAATCACGTACTATACCGACAAATCGTTTGACTTCGTAGTCAAGACGCCGCCTGTGGCTATTCAGTTACTCGAAACCGCCAAACTGAAGGGAGGCTCGGCAGAGCCAAACCGCAAGAAAGTGGCCGAGATAACATGGGAAGCCGTCAAGCAGATAGCAGAAGACAAGATAGTCGATTTGAACTGTTTCACCGTCGATTCGGCCATGAAAATGGTAGCCGGAACGGCGCGAAGCATGGGTATTACGGTACAAGGGACATTCCCGGAAACAAACTAATAAAAAGTCAAGAAGAAGATGAGTAAACTTACAAAAAATCAGAAATTGGCTTCGGGTAAGATTGAGACCGGGAAGGCATATACGTTGAAAGAAGCGTCAGCCTTGGTGAAGGAAATAACCTACACCAAGTTCGATGCCTCGGTTGACATAGATGTACGTCTCGGAGTAGATCCCCGCAAGTCCAATCAAATGGTAAGAGGCGTAGTCACACTGCCACACGGAACGGGCAAGGTCGTTAGAGTTCTTGCGTTATGTACCCCCGACAAGGAGGCCGAAGCCAAAGAGGCCGGAGCCGACTATGTAGGGCTGGATGAATATGTCGATAAAATCAAAGGCGGTTGGACCGACATAGACATCATCATCACTATGCCTTCCATTATGGGCAAAATAGGAGCATTAGGACGCATTTTAGGTCCGCGCGGATTGATGCCGAACCCCAAGAGCGGTACGGTAACAAACGAGATAGGCACAGCCGTCAAGGAAGTGAAGCAGGGAAAGATCGACTTCAAAGTCGATAAGACCGGCATCGTCCATTCGTCGGTAGGCAAGGTCTCGTTCAGCCCCGAGCAGATAACCGAAAATGCCAAGGAGTTCGTTTCGACCCTAATAAAGTTGAAACCCTCGGCAGCCAAAGGCACCTACTTGAAGAGCGTTTATCTAACCACTACAATGAGTCCGGGTGTCAAAGTTGACCCGAAAACAGTTGAAGATTAATCACTTAAAACAATTAAAGAAAGATGAAGAAGGAAGATAAAAGCCGCATCATAGTAGAGTTGACCGACTTGCTGAAGAAGTATCCACACCTGTATCTTACCGATATAGAGGCTCTGAACGCCGCTAAGACGAGTAAGTTGCGCCGTGAGTGCTTCAAGCAGGACATCAAACTCGTAGTGGTTAAGAACACATTGCTTCAGAAAGCAATGGAGAGCATAGAAGGAACCGATTATTCGGAACTTTTCACATCGTTTAAAGGCAACACCGCTATAATGTTTTCACACGTGGCCAAAGCGCCCGCACGTCTGATAAAGGATTTCACTAAAGACGTAAAGAAAGGCGAGGAAGCAAAACCCAAACTGAAAGGTGCATACGTTCAGGAAGGTTTCTATACCGCGTCCGACTTGGAAGCGCTGGTAGCGATAAAGAGCAGGGAAGAACTTGTCGGAGACGTGATTGCACTCTTGCAGTCGCCGTTGAAGAACGTTGTTTCCGCCTTGCAATCGAATGGCGGACAGCTGATACACGGAATATTAAAGACGCTCGAAGAGCGTAACTAAAAAATTCACTTAGTTTATAAATCATTAAAAATCATAACAAAATGGCAGATTTGAAAGTTTTTGCAGAACAATTAGTTAATCTTACCGTAAAAGAGGTAAGCGAATTGGCAACAATTCTTAAAGAAGAGTATGGCATCGAGCCTGCTGCTGCGGCAGTGGCTATCGCTGCTCCGACAGATGGCGGCGCAGCTCAGGTAGAAGAGAAGACAGAGTTTGATGTTGTTCTCAAGGCGGCCGGCGCCAGCAAGTTGGCAGTTGTAAAATTAGTAAAGGAATTGACCGGTCTGGGCCTGAAAGAGGCAAAGGACTTGGTTGACGGCGCTCCCGGTAACGTGAAAGAAGGCATATCCAAGGCTGAGGCTGAGGATTTCAAGAAGAAACTGGAAGAAGCAGGAGCCGAAGTTGAGCTTAAATAGTTCATTTTTCCCCTGCTTGCTACGCAGGTAAGTGGTTAGGAATCTCCGTCTCGGAGGTTCTTAACCTTTTGTGTCTATTTTTCTTTTCAAGTTCAATTAATTCCTACGATAGATGTCTTCAACAACTCAAACCCAACGTATAAGCTTTGCATCGATAAAGGATCAGTTACCGTATCCTGATTTTCTCGAAGTGCAATTGAAGTCATTCCAAGACTTTCTGCAATTAGACATGCCCCCCGAAAAGCGCAAGAAAGAGGGGCTTTACAAGGTGTTTACCGAAAATTTCCCCATAGCCGATACGCGCAACAATTTCGTGCTGGAGTTTCTCGACTATTATCTCGAGCCTCCCCGCTATTCCATGGACGAATGTATAGCGCGAGGATTAACGTATAGCGTACCTTTGAAAGCCAAAATGAAACTGTACTGTACCGACCCCGAACACGAGGACTTCGATACAGTCGTTCAGGACGTCTTTCTCGGCCCTATACCGTATATGACTAACCGTGGAACTTTTATCATCAACGGAGCCGAGCGCGTAGTCGTTTCGCAGCTGCACCGCTCGCCGGGAGTATTCTTCGGCCAAAGCCTGCACGCCAACGGCACCAAGCTGTATTCGGCGCGTATCATCCCTTTCAAAGGCTCATGGATAGAATTTGCGACGGATATCAACAACGTCATGTATGCCTACATCGACCGCAAAAAGAAGTTGCCCGTTACTACACTGCTTCGTGCCATAGGCTTCGAGAGCGACAAGGATATACTCGAAATATTCAATCTCGCGGAAGAAGTCAAGGTAACAAAGACAAATCTGAAAAAATATATAGGCAGGAGGCTCGCCGCCCGCGTGCTTCGTACATGGATAGAAGACTTTGTCGATGAAGATACCGGCGAGGTCGTGTCGATTGAACGTAATGATGTGGTCATTGACCGCGAGGCCGCACTGAGCGACGATAACATCAGTATCATCATCGATTCGGGCACGCAAAACCTGTTGTTGCATCGCGAAGATCAAAATATCAACGATTTCGGCATCATCTACAACACCTTGCAGAAAGACCCCAGCAACTCCGAAAAGGAAGCCGTGATGTATATCTATCGACAGCTGCGCAACGCCGAGCCGACAGATGAATCAAGTGCGCGGGAAGTTATCCAAAACCTGTTTTTCTCCGAAAAACGATACGACCTTGGAGATGTAGGACGTTTCAGGATAAACCGCAAACTCAATCTTCATATCGGAACCGACGTCAAGGTGCTGACTAAAGAAGACATAATCGAGATTATCAAATATCTCATACAACTTATCAACTCAAGGGCAATAGTCGATGATATAGACCACCTTAGCAACCGTCGTGTACGCACCGTCGGCGAACAACTCTACAATCAGTTCGGCTTGGGATTGGCACGCATGTCGCGTACCGTTCGCGAACGCATGAATGTGCGTGATAACGAGGTCTTTACACCTATCGACCTGATTAACGCCAAGACTATCTCGTCGGTTGTCAATTCGTTCTTCGGAACAAATGCCCTCTCGCAATTTATGGACCAGACCAATCCTCTGGCCGAAATTACCCATAAACGCCGTCTGTCGGCTCTCGGCCCTGGCGGTCTCTCTCGCGAGCGCGCAGGTTTCGAGGTGCGCGACGTACATTATACTCACTATGGCCGCCTCTGCCCGATTGAAACGCCTGAAGGCCCGAATATCGGCTTGATTTCGTCGTTATGCGTATATGCTAAAATCAACGAATTAGGCTTTATCACTACTCCTTACCGCAGCGTTGCAAACGGTACGGTGGACTTTTCGGACAAAGCGCTGAAATATTATACAGCCGAAGAAGAGGAAGATAAAATCGTTGCTCAGGGCAATGCTCCGCTTGACGAAAACGCTCATTTCATACTCGACAAGGTCAAATCGCGCTTCGAAGCCGACTTCCCTGTCGTAGCTCCCGAAGCCGTGCATCTCATGGACGTTGCTCCGACGCAGATTGCTTCCATCGCCGCCGCACTTATTCCTTTCCTCGAACACGACGACGCCAACCGCGCCCTCATGGGATCGAACATGATGCGTCAGGCTGTGCCTCTGATTCATACCGATGCGCCTATCGTAGGCACCGGTATAGAAGCGCAGGTAGCACGCGATTCACGCGCACAGATAATGGCCGAAGGTGCCGGCGAAGTGATTTACGTTGATGCAACAACAATCAAAATCAAATACGACCGCAGCGACGAAGAAGAGTTTGTCAGCTTCGAGGACGCCGTTAAGGTATATAACGTTCCCAAGTGGCGCAAAACCAACCAAAGTACTACGGTCGATTTGCGTCCTATCTGCAAACGCGGTCAACGAGTCGAAAAGGGCGAGATACTGACCGAAGGCTACTCTATCCAGAATGGCGAGCTGGCGCTCGGACGCAATGTCAAAGTGGCCTACATGCCCTGGAAGGGTTATAACTATGAGGACGCCGTTGTGCTCAACGAGCGCATAGTTCACGATGACATCTTTACCTCAGTCCACGTTGAAGAATATATCCTCGAAGTGCGCGAGACTAAACGCGGTATGGAAGAGCTTACATCCGACATACCGAATGTCAACGAAGACGCCATCAAAGACTTGGATGCAAAAGGTATCGTGCGCGTAGGCGCTCATATTCATCCGGGTGATATAATCATAGGTAAGATAACGCCAAAGGGCGAATCCGACCCTTCACCGGAAGAAAAACTGCTTCGCGCCATCTTCGGCGACAAGGCGGGCGACGTCAAGGACGCTTCATTGAAAGCTACTCCTTCGCTGCATGGCGTGGTTGTACATACAGCCCTCTTCTCAAAGATAATGAAGAAAAAGAGCGGCGCTTCACCCGAAAAAGCTCTTGTGCCTAAAATAGAGGCCGACTATGAGAAGAAAATGAAAGCGCTCAAAGATACGCTGATAGAGAAACTGCTGAAATTGACAGCCAATAAGCAGTCGCTCTCAGTCAAGGATTATCTTAATATGGATGTTATCCCCAAGGGTATAAAGTTCTCGAGGAAAGCTCTCGAAGACCTTGATTATAACACGATTCAGGTTAGTAAATGGACTCATGACAGTCATACTAACGAACTGATAAAGAGCGTTGTAGTCAATTATCTAAAGAAACATAAGGAGCTGGACGCCGAGTTGCGCCGTCGCAAGTTCGATATCACTATCGGCGATGAACTTCCTACCGGTATCATTCAGATAGCCAAAGTATATGTTGCCAAGAAACGCAAGATTTCGGTCGGCGACAAGATGGCCGGACGACACGGTAACAAGGGTATAGTCTCGAAAATTGTGCGTCAGGAAGACATGCCGTTCCTCGAAGACGGAACGACGGTAGATATTTGCCTCAACCCGCTGGGCGTACCTTCGCGTATGAACTTGGGTCAGATTTTTGAAGCCGTACTCGGTTGGGCAGGTCAGAAACTGGGAGAGAAATTTGCTACTCCCATCTTCGACGGCGCCTCGCTTGACGACCTCAACGCATGGACGGACAAGGCCGGCGTACCGCGCTACGGCAAGACTTACCTCTACGACGGCGGTACCGGCGAACGCTTCGACCAGCCCGCAACAGTAGGCGTAACCTACTTCCTCAAACTCGGACACATGGTTGACGACAAGATGCACGCACGCTCTATCGGCCCATACTCGCTGATAACACAGCAGCCGCTCGGTGGTAAGGCACAGTTCGGCGGTCAGCGCTTCGGCGAGATGGAAGTCTGGGCTATCGAGGCTTTCGGCGCTTCACATATACTGCAAGAAATACTGACAGTCAAGTCGGACGACGTCGTAGGACGCTCTAAAGCTTACGAGGCGATAGTCAAGGGCGATAACATGCCGAAACCCGGTATTCCCGAATCGCTCAACGTCTTGCTGCACGAACTTAGAGGTTTATGTTTAAGTTTTACATTAGAATAGTTTTTAACTCTTTGTAATTCAGATTACTATGGCATTTAGAAAAGAAACAAAAATAAAGACGGACTTCACTAAGATAACAATCAGTCTGGCGTCGCCGGAGGAGATACTCGAAAGCTCGTTCGGCGAAGTGCTCAAGCCCGAAACCATCAACTATCGCACCTACAAGCCCGAACGCGACGGCCTGTTCTGCGAACGCATCTTCGGGCCGGTAAAGAACTATGAGTGCTATTGCGGCAAGTACAAACGCATTCGCTATAAAGGCATTGTGTGCGACCGTTGCGGAGTCGAAGTAACAGAGAAAAAAGTGCGGCGCGAACGTTCGGGACATATACACCTCGTCGTTCCGGTCGCCCATATCTGGTATTTCCGCACACTGCCCAACAAGATAGGCTATCTGCTGGGGCTTCCTTCCAAAAAACTCGATGCAATCATCTATTATGAGCGTTATGTCATTATTAAGAAAGGATGCAACGATACCTACAACGAGGGCGACCTCCTGTCGGAAGAAGAATATCTTCAAATACTTGATAGTCTGCCTAAAGATAATCAACTGCTTGACGATTCAGATCCTAACAAGTTCATCGCAAAGATAGGCGCCGAAGCTATTTATGAAATGCTTACAAACCTGAAGCTCGACCAGTTAGCCGGCCAATTGCGCGATCAGGCTTATCACGACACCTCGCAGCAACGCAAGAACGAGGCCTTGAAACGCTTGCAGGTGGTTGAATCATTCAGAGCCTCTCGCAAAATAAACCGTCCGGAGTGGATGATAGTCAAAGTAGTACCGGTTATTCCGCCCGAACTGCGCCCCCTGGTGCCGCTCGACGGCGGTCGCTTCGCTACGTCCGACCTCAATGACCTCTACCGTCGTGTTATCATCCGCAATAACCGCCTGAAGCGACTTATCGACATCAAGGCGCCTGAAGTAATTCTGCGCAACGAGAAACGTATGTTGCAGGAAGCCGTTGATTCACTCTTCGACAACTCGCGCAAATCGAGCGCCGTCAAATCGGAGGCTAACCGTCCGCTGAAATCACTGTCCGACAGTCTGAAAGGCAAGCAGGGACGCTTCCGTCAGAACTTGCTCGGTAAACGTGTGGACTATTCCGCCCGCTCGGTTATCGTCGTAGGCCCTGAACTCAAGATGGGCGAGTGCGGTATTCCGAAAGATATGGCAGCCGAACTGTACAAGCCTTTCGTCATACGTAAACTGATAGAAAGAGGTATCAACAAGACGGTGAAATCGGCTAAAAAGATAGTTGACCGCAAGGACCCTGTTGTTTGGGACATCCTCGAATATGTGATGAAGGGACACCCGGTGTTGCTTAACCGCGCCCCGACCCTGCACAGACTCGGTATTCAGGCCTTTCAGCCGAAAATGATAGAAGGCAAGGCTATTCAGCTTCATCCGCTTGCGTGTACGGCGTTCAATGCCGACTTCGACGGCGACCAGATGGCTGTACATCTCCCGCTCGGCAACGCGGCTATCCTCGAAGCCCAGATGCTGATGCTTTCATCTCACAATATCCTCAATCCCGCTAATGGAGCGCCTATCACGGTGCCCTCGCAGGATATGGTGCTCGGTCTCTATTACATAACAAAGACTCGCCCCGGAATGAAGGGCGAAGGATTGGTGTTTTATGGCTACGAAGAAGCTACAATCGCCTATAACGAAGGCAAACTCAATATCCATGCGCTTATAAAAGTGATAGTTGACGATATAAACGATAAGGGCAAACCTATCAAACATCTTATCGAGACTTCGGTTGGCCGTTTGATGGTCAACGAGTGCATTCCCCGCGAAGTAGGCTTTGTAAATGAAGTGCTTGGCAAAAAGGCGCTGCGCGATATTATCAGTAATATAATAAAAGTGTGCGGCGTGGCGCGTACCTGCCAGTTTCTCGACGATATAAAAAACCTTGGCTACTATATGGCATTCAAGGGCGGCCTGTCGTTCAACCTCGCCGACGTCGTTATCCCCAAGGAAAAAGAGGCTCTCGTCAAGGAAGGCTACGAAGAAGTAGAGCAGATCGTATCGAACTACAGCATGGGCTTTATCACCAACAACGAGCGCTACAACCAGATAATCGACACGTGGACGCATATCAACGGCCGCCTCTCGAAGATTCTTATCGACAATCTAAGTTCCGACAACGACGGCTTTAATTCTATCTATATGATGATGGATTCGGGAGCGCGTGGATCGAAAGAGCAGATCCGGCAGCTGTCGGGTATGCGCGGATTGATGGCCAAGCCGCAAAAGAGCGGCAGCGAAGGCGGTCAAATCATCGAAAATCCTATTTTGTCGAACTTCAAGGAAGGCTTGTCCGTGCTTGAGTACTTCATCTCTACTCACGGTGCGCGTAAAGGTCTGGCCGACACGGCTCTGAAGACCGCCGACGCAGGATACCTGACACGCCGTCTGGTCGATGTATCCCACGATGTTATCATCAACGAGGACGATTGCGGTACGCTGCGCGGACTGACCTGCTCGGAGCTTAAAAACAACGAAGAAGTGATAGCCGAACTGAGCGAACGGATACTCGGTCGCGTCTCGGTGCACGATATTGTACATCCCATAACAGGCAAGACTATTGTCAAGGCCGGCGATGAGATACGCGAGAGAGAGTCGCAGGAAATACAAAATTCACCTATAGAGAGCGTCGAGATACGTTCCGTGCTGACCTGCGAATCCAAGAAAGGCGTCTGCGCCAAATGCTACGGTCGCAATCTGGCTACCGGACAGATGGTACAGAAAGGCGAGGTCGTAGGAGTTATTGCAGCGCAGTCTATCGGCGAGCCTGGTACACAGCTTACACTCCGTACCTTCCACGTCGGCGGTATCGCTTCAAATATCGCAACCGAAAACAGCCTCGTTTCCAAATACGATGCACGCCTCGAAATCGACGAACTGCGCACCGTTTATGCGGTCGAAGACAAATGCAACATAGTAGTAAGCCGCCTCGCCGAAATGCGTCTGGTTGAGCCTAATACAAAAATCGTCCTTTACAATATCAATATTCCTTATGGAGCCAAACTGTTCTATAATAGCGGTGATTTGGTAAAGAAAGGCGACAGGATAATGGAATGGGACCCCTTCAATGCCGTTATCGTATCTGAAGCCGACGGTCAGATTGCTTTCGAGAGCATGGAAGAAAATATTACCTATAAGGTCGAAAGCGACGAGACAACCGGTTTGAAGGAAATGATTATTGTCGAGTCGAAAGACAAGACTAAGGCTCCTTCGGCTTATATCGTTGATACGGATGGCACGCAGTTGAAAAACTATTCGCTGCCACTCGGCGCTCACCTTACGAAAATCGACGGCGATATGGTCAAAACCGGTGAAGTGCTTGTTAAAATACCGCGTGCCGTGGGCAAGACAGGTGATATAACCGGCGGTCTGCCGCGCGTTACCGAACTGTTCGAGGCTCGCAATCCGTCGAATCCCGCTATTGTGTCCGAAATTGATGGAGAGGTAACATTCGGCAAGATTAAACGCGGTAATCGCGAAGTCATCGTTACCTCCAAACTTGGCGAAGAGAAGAAATACATGGTGCCGCTGTCGAAGCAACTGCTTGTGCAGGAAAACGACTATGTGCGTGCCGGTATGCCGCTCTCCGACGGCGCTATCACACCTGCCGACATTCTTGCCATCAAAGGCCCGACGGCCGTTCAGGAATATATCGTCAACGAAGTGCAGGACGTTTACCGTCTGCAAGGCGTTAAAATCAACGATAAACACTTTGAGGTCATCGTGCGTCAAATGATGCGCAAAGTCGAAGTGGTAGATCCGGGAGATACTCTCTTCCTCGAACAGCAAACCGTTGACAAGCTGGAGGTCATGGAAGCCAACGATCATATCTGGAGCAAAAAAGTTGTTACGGATGTAGGCGATTCGCAGATTTTCAACGTCGGACTAATCGTTACCGCACGCAAACTGCGCGACGAGAACAGCCAGCTCAAACGGCGCGACCTGCGCCTTGTCGAGACGCGCGACGCTATCCCCGCTACTTCCAACCAGATACTGCAGGGTATCACACGTGCTGCATTGCAGACGTCCAGCTGGTTTTCGGCCGCTTCGTTCCAGGAGACAACCAAAGTGCTCAACGAGGCTGCTATCAACGGCAAAGTCGATAACCTCGAAGGTCTGAAAGAAAACGTTATCTGCGGACATCTTATTCCCGCCGGCACAGGCCAGCGCGAGTTTGACCGCCTGATAGTTGACTTGAAAGAGGATTTCGATAAGGCGGTCGCCTCCCGCACCAGCAAAGCCAAAGCTGCCGCTGCCGCCAAGGAGGAAGTCATCAAGATGGAATTAGTTTAAAATATGATTGAGACGTTCGGTGAGCCGGACGTCTCAGTCGTATCTGCGGCGACCTGTCGGGGCGCACGCAACGGCGAACGCCAAGAATCGAAGCCTCGGCAACAGCGCGAACAGCAAAAGTTCGCTGTCCGGCAAAAAAACGTGATTGGGATAAAAGCCTCTCCGGTAAGTCTTACCGAGAAGACACGCGCTCTAAACGCGAAAGTATCAAACTGCTTTTTAAATCGGGTCTATCAGGCTCAATGCTGAAAAAATGACCTAAGCAGTTGTTCTACAAGGACTCGAACCTTGAATTTCAGGACCAGAATCTGACGTGTTACCATTACACCATAGAACAGTGTTTTTGTCGTTTTGACGGCGCAAAAGTACGGACAATTTTTGAAACAACAAAATTTTTAGACAAAAAAATCAAGGAAATAAATTTTTTTAATGAATCAGGAAGCATTATTGGTCGATACAATCATCAAGGGATTGCAGGAAAAAAAGGCTCACGACATCGTTACGGTTGACTTGCGCGAATTGCATGGCGCTATATGCCGGTATATGGTCGTCTGTCAAGGTAATAACCCCAATCAGGTCTCGGCGCTCGCCGACTCGGTCTGGGAAACGGTTAACAACGAACTGCGCGAGAAACCTGTTACCGTCGAAGGACAACAGAATGCCCAGTGGGTAGGCATGGACTACGGCAACGTCCTGGTCCACATCTTCCTCCCCGAAATGCGTGCCTTCTACCGCCTCGAAGAACTCTGGGAAGATAACAATATCACACATATACCGGATATGCTGTGATTTCCGAAAATATGATTACCTTTGCCTCGATAAAGGATATTTAAATACGATATTATGACAGTATTAGAGAGAAAAGCAAGATTTGTGCAGTCTGTGTTGAACGAAACGGATGACAATAAATTCGAGGCGCTTGAAAGGGTTTTATTAAGCCTTTCAGGGATGGAATCGCAGGTGTACAGTCCGGTTGATAAAACGGTATTTAATAATGATTATACTACGGAAAGGTATTTCGGCGAATTGAAAGAGCGATTGAATGCACGCTATACAACAGACTGATATGAGTTATGCCGTTCATTATTCCGTCTATGTTCACCGAGTTATTCCGGCTTCCATGATTACCGACTGATAATCCAAGTAAACCACTTATTCCCCTGTCAATTCTTAATCGGCTACCGCCGAATGTTGTTTCTCAATTAAATTCACTGTCTTTAGGCGGGTTGCATGATAGCCATCATTGTCACTTGCTACCGAAGCGAAGCGTAGTGGAGACATCTGCCATCCGCCGGATTTTACCCCATAACAGATGCCTCTACTACGCTCTTTATTTGCTACGCTCGAAAAAGGGAGCGACTTAATAAACCGCTTTCGCTGTTCGCTTGCCGGATACTATGATGTAGATACCGTGTTCGCGTAGCGGAAGGAGTTGTTCGTTGGCGCTTGCTTCAGCGTTGTAGATAAGGCCGCCTTGCATATTATATAATGCAAGGGATTCGCCGGGGACAAGGCCGGAGACCTGCAAGCCGCCTGAGATGGCACGGACGCTAAGGGCATTGCTAAAGCCGACTGTGGCATTGCCTACTTTAGCGACCCAGCCTGACGGCAAGTAGTCGGAAAGCAGAGCGTCGTAGCCGGCGCCGCCTTCGGGATAGTAGAGCGTGCCGATGGAGGCTACGTCTTTAAATATGTTGCCGACAGGGGCGAAGTATGGGGCGGTCGGGCTATCGAAGGTCAGGCTGCTGATACTGCTGCAGTCGTCAAATAACCCGCTGGCAATGCCGGAGATAGAGGCCGAGAAATATACCGACGTCAGACCGGTACACCTGAAAAATGCAGACCCGCCTATATTGCCGCTATTTTTGAGGGTAAGACCGCTCAGGCCGGTACATACGTTAAATGCTCTTTCGTAGATGTCGGTTACGCTCGACGGTATGGTGAGCATACCGCTTAGACCGCTACAGTCGGCAAATGCGTGGTTACCAATGAAACCGCTGTTATTGAGGGTAAGTCCGGTCAGACCGGTACAGGAGGCAAATGCGTAGTCGCCAATGTCGGTCACGTTTGCAGGGATGTCGAGCGTGCCGGTCAGGCCGGAACATCCGCAAAATGCGTAGTATTCAATTTTGGTCACGCTTGCAGGGATGTTGAGTGTACCGGTCAGGTCGCTACACCCGTCAAAGGCGAAGAGTCCGATGGTGCCGCTGCATTCGATGGTGAGCGTACCGGTCAGGTCAGCGTGGGGAGGAAGTTCTGTAGCCCGGCTACCGAGCATAGGTTTTTGGCTGGAGAATGCATACGTTTGTATCCCCACCACAGCGAATGTATTGTCGCCATCCGTTACCGTAGCGGG
>JAITPL010000177.1 GCA_031289445.1 Tannerella sp. | reverse complement strand
TATTTTGCCGGTGAAATAGACAATTCACTGAAGGATTCGTGGCGCAGGGAGCCTCAAAAACTTGTCGAATGGGTCAGAAATAACATCAATGCAGCCGATGAACTTAATCCGCAGCGCATACCGATGAGGCCATCGGGGGTATGGAAAGCGAGAATAGCCGACCGCCACTCGCGAGATATTTTCTTTGTCAGCCTCGCCCGCAGCCTCGGCATTCCTGCCAGAATAGAGCCTGTAACGCGCAAAGTGCAGTATCACACTTCGGACTGGACTGATGTGGAGTTCGACGAGGCTGAAGCGTCTTTAGCGTCTCAGGGCACGCTCAAAGTCTCCTACAAACCCACTCCAAGCCTCGATAATCCAAAGTATTACAGCCATTTCACCATAGCCAAAATCCAGCCCGACGCCACACTGCAGACCCTTAACTTCGAGGCAACCGCGCAAACCGACATGGGCGACGGCGATACCTGGCGAGGACTGATGAGCAAGCCTCTGTCAATCGACGAAGGCAATTATCTTTTAGTAAGCGGTATGCGTATGGCCAGCGGTAAGGTATTGGCTCGAACATCCTTCTTCACCGTCAAGAAAGGCGAATCGACCGAGATTGAGCTTGTCGTCCGCAATGACGAGGAGGATGTGCGCATACTTGGCAGCATAGACGCCGAGAAGACTTTTGTTAAGGAAGACGGTAGCCATAGCAGTCTGCTGAATGCAGTAGGACGCGGTTACTTCGTCGCAGGCATACTCGGAGCGCGGCAAGAACCGACCAACCATGCACTCAAGGATATTGCGCTTTTCCACGATGAATTCGAGAAATGGGAACGCGGCATCGTGCTGCTGTTCGCCTCCGAGCAGGGATTTGAGCTATACGACCGCAAGGAATTTCCCGGACTGCCTTCTACCGTCACATACGGCACGGATAAAGACGGTGAAATCGCCAAAATGCTGCGCGAAGCCATGAAGTTATCGGACGAACGTTCGCTGCCGATATTTGTGATTGCCGACACCTTTGGCCGCGTTGTTTTCGTCTCTCAGGGCTACACAATCGGCCTCGGCGAACAAATGCTGAAAGTTATCAGGAAGTTATGAAGAGGTTTTATTTTTCAATTATTACCGATTTCACCGCGTCGAGGTAGCCGAAACCGTTGAGCATATCCGGAAGAAGGTAAGAGCCTTCGACCCACTCGTTCCACGCATTGATGGTAATCAGCTTGGGCTGTTCGGGATGACGGTCGGCATACTCTTTCGCTTTAGTCAGCAGGGCGGCAAAGGCTGTCGGCGTGTTGTGATAATGCACCACGTCATCCATTCCCTTGGCCGGGAAACGCGGCGTATCGTCCCACCCTATCGACACACAGGGAAATACCGGAACATCAAGGATAGCGTCCATTTGTTCGCGAATCTTGACGGAGTTTGTGCCATAGACGATATAATCTTGCGACATGCCTCCCATATTATACATGGCAACGCTATTGAAACCCATAACATCGACATCCTCGCGGAACTTCTTCGCAGCCTCCTCCGACATCACCGAACCGCCGCCCTGATTCCATTGTATATGCAACCCCGGAAAACCGGCTTTCTTGACTTCGTCGCGGAAATAATCCAGAGCCTTGCGCGTTTCGGCGACACTGCCTCCAAAGCTCTCAAGCAACTTGCCTATACTGAAAATCGAGAACACCGGGCAACCGTCAATCTTGAAATAGTTCGGCCGCTTGAAATACTGACTTATCAGCCTCTCGACGATTATGCGGTAGTTTTTCCAATCCACTTTGGCATTCCAGAGGATGGATTCGTCGTTGCCATAGCGGTGATAGTTCCAGTAATTATGCTTGACGTCGTGGTTTGCCCACATGACGTAAAACTGCATCTTATTGTTGTTGCGGGCCTTGAGAAAGCCGTCGTTAAGGGCGCTTTCGAGATAGGGACCTTCCTCGTACCAGTACCAGTCATAGACAAAAACATTGACCCCATGCGAGGTTGCCGCTTCTATCCATTTCTCGGCCACGCGGGGGTCGTTGTCCAACTCGTAGCCCCAGAGCGGCTGTCGAGGCTGGTAATGTCCTGCAAAGCGAGGGTTGCCTTTTTTGATGACCTCCCATTCGCCAATGCCTTCCGACCACAGTTTAGCGTGTGCCAGAGGGTCGTCATGGCACGAAGGCCAGATATAAGCCGCCACATAATAGTCGCTTTTCGCGGCAGTACCTGTCTGCTGCGCCTGCGTTCCGGTTACATTCCACAGCAGTAACCCCGCCAATAGAGATAACAATTTTATTTTCATTATATTACAAGGTGTAAGTGATAGGATAAGTGTTGTTAATTCCGATTTCACAAACAAGCCGAAGCGTTTTCAAAACCCGCTGCAAAATCATCGCAAAGTTACGACATCAAAATGAATAAACAAAATTTCTTCCCGCTTTTTTTTGCAGAAAGGCGTCCGTTTAAAAAAAAATGCTTACCTTTGCAGCGATTTTTGGTGTAGCCGTTGCATCTTCTTGCACGGTTAGTAAAAGGGAATCCGGTTAGAATCCGGAACTGTACCCGCAGCTGTAAGTTCTTTATACCTCGGCGAACCTCAATGCCACTGACGTGATAGTTGGGAAGGCAGCCGGCGAAAAGGGAGAACAAGTCAGAAAACCTGCCAAGGTCGATTATTAATAACATCTCGGGCAAAGGTGTTAAAAACGATTTTTGATGCACAACAAGCAATTATTCAGAATGTACATGTACGCTACCGTTACATGTCTCGTTTCTTTTGTGGCTGTACAGGCTCAGGTGAGCGATACTGTCAGCATAAGGCAGCTTCCCGACGTGGAGGTTGCCGGTCGGTCGCGTACCTCTGTTACTAAGCAGTCAATGCCGATGCAAATACTTGATGCACAGAATATAACAAGACTTGGATTGCAGGATTTATCGGAGGCAGTGAAGAGGTTTTCGGGCGTTACGGTCAAGGATTACGGAGGCATTGGAGGACTTAAAACCGTATCTATTCGCAGTCTGGGAGCGCATCATACGGCGGTCAGTTACGACGGAGTAACAGTTTCCGACGCCCAGAGCGGGCAGATAGATATCAGTCGCTTCACGCTTGATAACATAGAGATGATCTCGTTGTCGATGGGTCAGAGCGACGACATTTTCCGTCCGGCGCGGCTGTATGCTTCGGCGGGCGCATTAGAGATACGGACGCAACGGTCGGATTTTGCAGACCGTAACTATAGACTGTCGGCTAAACTCAAAGGCGGCTCTTTCGGGCTGTTTAACCCGACGCTGAACGGCAGCCGCAAGATTAGCGAGAGATGGGAGGCCTCGGCTAATGTAGATTACATGCGGGCAGACAGCAAGTATCCCTACACTCTCGTCAACGGCAAACTGAAGACCCGCGAGAAGCGACTGAACAGCGACATAGCTACTACCCGCATTGAAGCTAATGTTTATGGGGATTTAGGCAAGGGCGGTACGCTCGAAACCAAACTCTATGCTTTTGATTCGGAAAGAGGTCTGCCCGGCGCGGTCATCTTCTACGACAATACGGCTACCGAGCGTCTTTGGAACGACAATTCATTTATTCAGAGCCACTACCGCAACAAATTCAACGAGCGTTGGCAGGCGCAGGCAACAGGCAAGTATTCCTATTCGTACTCGCGATACAGAGATGTGAACGACAAGTACGCAGCCGGGATGCAGGAAGACCGTAATACACAGCAAGAGTATTATGCTTCAGCGGGCGTTTTATTCATGCCTGTTGCTTATTTTTCTACTTCATTATCAACGGATTATATCTATACTGAGTTGAAAAATAATTTCCTCAACGCGCCACAGCCCGAACGCAGTACCTCGCTGACAGCTCTTGCAGCACAGTACAAGACGTCAAGACTGACCGCCACCGTCAGCATGCTCGCTACTTATATTACCGACAAACTGAAAAAAACCTCCACCCAAGCCACTGCTCCCGACCACAGTAAACTCTCGCCTGCCGCTTCCTTCTCGTGGAAACCGCTTACAAGCAGCTCATTACGGCTTCGGGCCTCATATAAAAACATCTTTCGCGTACCTACGTTCACCGACCTCTATTATCTACGCATCGG
>JAITPL010000104.1 GCA_031289445.1 Tannerella sp. | reverse complement strand
AATGATTATCCGCAATACGTCCTATCATCCTCTGCATTCCGTTAGGAATGCGTCGCTCGGTAGATCGGGATGCATTCCTGACGGAATGCAGAGAATAGGGTAAAATTCATTTTCTACCGAGCGATACATCTCTATGAGATGTTAAGACAAGATGAGGATAATCATTTACAATATCTCTGAAAGATCTTATTGTACTAAATACAATATCTCTGAAAGGCCTTATTGTACCAAATACAATATCTCTGAAGCACCTTATTGTACTATGTACAATATCTATAATACAATAATATTTTCATAAAAGCGTTGATTTAAAGCATATTATATAATACCCAATGGCGATATTATCAGGTCAGGGCTTCTGAATTTCTACCTTCTAATTTCTAATTTTATAAATTTACCATAAAAATGGTATTGTGCACCCTGTTGGAAGTCCGTACTTTTGCGGTGTGAAATTTAACAAAAAAGGCGTCCCTGCCTCCTAACAACATTTCGGTAAAGCAGGAACGCCGGACATTTAATTAAAATTTTAGACATGACAAAAGTATTACAAATTTTTCAAACAAACAAATGCAGACGCATTTTATTCATGGCATTATTAGCGGCAACCGCTTCGTTAACCGCATCGGCACAGCCTAAAACGACACGAATTGAAGGCGTTGTGGTTGATGAGCAGACAGGCGAAGCAATCATCGGCGCAAACGTCTCGGTGAAAGACGAAAGCATCGGTACAATAACTTCCGGCGAAGGTCAGTTCAAGCTCGAAGTGAAGTCGTTTCCGGTTAATCTGACAGTCAGCTATCTCGGCTACCGGACGGAAGAAGTTACAGTCTATGAATACTCCAAGCCCCTGTCTATCAGATTGAGCGAAGACAGTAAAATATTGAGCGAGGTAGTAGTTGTAGGTTACGGCACGCAGAAACGCAAGGAACTGACAGGCTCGGTGGCCTCCGTTTCGGCGACTGCCCTGTCGCAACAGGCCTTGTCGTTCGACAAACTTCTGGGTGGCGCAGTTGCAGGTTTGAGCGTTACGCAAAGCTCCGGTGCGCCGGGCGCCACTTCATCCATTCGCATTCGCGGAAGCAATTCGATAACAGGCGGCAATGAACCTCTTTATGTTATTGACGGACTGATTGTTTACAACGACAACAGTTCCACACGCTCGGGTGTAGGCGTGAGCGCAAGCGCTGTTGGCAGCGGCAACACAAGTCTGTATGATGGAGGATTGAATCCGCTGGCGTTTCTCAATCCTTCGGATATTGCATCAATAGAAGTATTGAAAGACGTTTCGGCTACAGCCATCTACGGCTCGCGCGGCGCTAACGGCGTTATTCTCATCACAACCAAAAAAGGAAATCGCGGACGTAATACGGTTGATTATCAGGCTTCGTACAGCATCCAGAAAATCAATAAAAAGTTAGATTTGCTGAACGCCGACGAATGGGCGTCGCTTTACGAGGAGCTGGACGAAAACAATAAAAATCCCTACTCTCAATATCCGGGTAGCGGGCTGTTGCGCGGTGCAGGCAACGACTGGCAGGACGCATTTTTGCGGACAGGCGCTACACAAAACCATCAACTCTCGGTCAGCGGCGGAAACGACGACCATCGCTATCTTATTTCGGGCGGTTACAACAATCAGGACGGCATCATCCGCAATACAGGTCTGGAGCGCTATACAGGCAGAATCAACATCGACAAGGATGTTTTTCCCAAGTTGAAAGTAGGTGTAAACCTGACGGCTTCACATACGTTTCAGAACGGTTTAACCAATCTTACAGGCAGAGAATCGGCAGGACGGGTAGCAGGAACGTATGATTACGGTTTGCGCATCCCCGCACTTGTTCCCATATATAACAGCGACGGCGGTTATTATTACAATAATCCGTTTGAAACAGGCGACCTGCGTATAGGCAACCAAACGGTCAATCCCCTGTCGGATTTGCTCAATTCGACGGTAGAATCGAAAAACAACTCGGTATTGGGCAATTTCTATGCTCAATACGAGATATTGCAAGGTTTGACGGCAAAAATCAATACAGGAATAAATGTCAGTTCTACGGTTCAGAATCTGTATGCGCCATCGACTTCGGCTGTCGGCATACTGGTAAACGGTTATGCCGCCATCGGAAATAAACTGTATTCGTCGTCGCTGACGGAATTAACGCTCGACTACAGCAAGCGATTCGGCGAAATACACTCTCTGAACGTACTTGCAGGCTATACTACGCAAAAGACAAGTATTGAATTTTCGAACGTGGCCGCCAGCGATTTTATCAATGAATCAATGACTTATCACAATTTATCAAGCGCATCCACGCTTATTACACCCACTTCGGGCGGCGCTGTATCCATACTTAATTCGTGGCTGGGAAGGGTCAACTATACACTGAAAGACCGGTATAACCTGAGCGTTTCGTTACGTGCAGACGGCTCGTCGCGTTTCTCGCCCGGACATAGATGGGGATATTTTCCATCCATAGGTTTATCATGGAATATAGACCAGGAACAGTTTTTTACCGAAAATATTCTCTCCTCGCTGAAACTGAGAGGCAGTGCAGGCAAGGTTGGTAATCAGGAGATTGGCGATTATTTGTATGCCCGCACCTATACCCCGCGCAACTATTCGTTCGGCAACAGGCTTGTCGTAGGATATACGGTAACCAATTACGGAAACGACGACTTGAAATGGGAAAGCACTACACAGTATAATGTCGGTATCGACGGCGGATTGTGGAATGACCGCATCAATTTTTCGATAGACGCCTATTATAAGAAAACGTCCGACCTGCTTGTGGATTTACCTGTCGAATCGACTACCGGACTTAGCGCACGTACCGTCAACATCGGCGCACTGTCCAACAAGGGCGTGGAATTTAGCGTAAGCGCCGCACTGATTGATACCAAGGATTTGAAATGGACGCTTCAGGCAAATATTTCAAAGAATCTGAACGAGATTCTCAAACTTGGCATTGAGGACTTTGTGGTTTCCGACCATATAGTTAAGGAAGGACAACCCCTCGGCGTCTTTTACGGATACCTTTTCGACGGAATAGTGCAGCAGGGCGAGGAATCCTCCGCCTCGGTTCCAAGCTGGGACGACGACGGCGTGCAGGCCGGCGAAGCGCGTTTCAAAGATGTAAATAAAGATGGCGTGATTGACAATAGCGACCGTACGGTTATCGGCAATGTGCATCCCAAGTTTATTTACGGATTTTCAAGCAGCCTGAATTACGGAGATTTCGACCTTTCGCTTGCCTTTCAGGGAAGTTACGGAAACAACCTCTACAATGTCCTGAGGCTCAATCTGGAAACCCCGACACAGATTTACAACGGCTCGAAAGTGTTGACCGACAGATGGACGCCCACAAATACGAATACAAATATACCCAAGGCGCAACCGGCCTCGTTTATCAATCTTGATAGCCGCTACATCGAAGACGCATCCTATCTGAGGTTGAAGGACCTTACTGTAGGGTATAATCTGCCCCGCAAATACACTGCATTTGCGCGTGGCCGTCTCCGTATCTTTCTTTCGGGCATCAATCTGCTGACCCTGACCAAATATAAGGGTTATGACCCCGAAGCATCCCGCAACGGCTCCGACGAAACTAACGAGCTGCTTCTCGGAACCGACCTTGGCGCTTATCCTACTGCCAAATCCTTTCTCGCAGGCGTCAAGTTAACATTTTAATCATCAGTATTCACAATTAAATCAAGAAATAAAATGAAAAAAATATTTTTACTGTTCACAACCCTGTCGCTGGTTATCAATTCATGTAACAGCCTCGACGTTATTCCCCTGAGCGCACTCGACCAGAGAGATTTCTTTAAGTCCGACAAAGACGCCATCCTTGCTGTTAACGGCGTCTATGCAACCGAAGTTGACAACGAAAGCGTGGTCATAGCCTATCTGGTTGACCTTGCATCCGACGCCTCAAAGTCGGGCGCAACCATGCTGGGCGGTTCGGGCGGCTCGCTCTCGACCCTGCTTTACGACGCTACCAATGCCTATCCTTATTGGGCCTGGGCGGGCAGCTATTACGGTATTTCCAACGCCAATGCGCTTATTGACGCTCTCGCCAATCCCGCAACCAATGTCTCGGACGGCATCAGGCGAAGAGTTACAGGCGAGGCAAAATTCCTGCGTGCATTCCATTATTTTCAGATTGTACCGCTTTTCGGCGAAGTGCCGCTGGTAATCAGTTCCGATATTGACGCCGGCGTAGGTACGACCAGAGCTAATGTGAACGATGTTTATGCACAGATTGTTACCGATTTGAGGTCGTCAGCCGAGAATCTGTCCGACTATCGCGCTCGCGAAAATTATTCTACCGACGACCAGGGGCGCGTAACGCAACAGGCGGCTTATGGAATGCTGTCGAAGGTATATCTCTACTGGGCGCAGACCGATGGCGCAACAAATGTGGAAGCTAAACTCGACTCGGCTGTTTATTTTGCCAATTTGGTTACAGGCTATGAATTGGAAGAGAATTTTCATGCCAACTGGGATAAAAACAATCGCTACGGCAAGGAAAGTCTGTTTGCAATCAATTACGTGATATCTCAGGAAAGCTACGGCGACGGTGGAAACCATCTCACACACTGCGCTTTTTTCACTACTTACAATGATACGCTGACGCCCCACGTGATAGTTTCCGACCGCACGTTCTACGACCGTTTCGACCACCGCGACCAGCGTAAGGAAGGTTCATTCCTCGCCGACGTATGGAATCCCGAAGAAAACGTACATGTATATTACACTCTGCCGCGCTATCAGAAATACATCGACCCCGAAAACCGCGTGGCCAGCGCTTACAATCGCGAACTTAACGCTACGGTTTTGCGTTATGCCGACGTGCTTCTTATCAAGGCGGAAGCTATCAACGAACGCTATCATGCACCCAATGCCGAAGCCTACGATGCAATCAACAAGGTGAGACGGCGAGCGTACAAGGTTGGCGAGTTTGACGACGGACAATCAACCGTCGATCTTTCAGAAGTGAATCTGAGCAATCTCGATTATCTTGCATTCAGGAAACAGTTGCGTCGCGAGCGTTTTTACGAGTTTGTATATGAACAGCAGCGATGGTACGACCTTGTGCGATGGAAAGTGTTGATTAAAACCGTTCGTCGCGTTACGGCCGCCCAGAAAAACGAACATGTTCAAGCCAAGCATTATCGCTTCCCGGTGCCACAGCCCGACCGCGACCTTAATCCCGCACTGACGCAGAACTACGGCTATGATGCTTCCTCTGTTGCATCTGCGCCTTACGCCGACGCCGGCTATGAAGGCGGCCCCGAAAACAACGACGGCTGGACTGATGAAGAAGCAAAATATTTGTACGAACATATATCTCCAATTAAACCCAACTGATTATGAGAAAGTTATATTTGTTAATTATCGCCGGATTATTTTCGTTTTCGTCAGCCGTTGATGCTCAAAACATCAAGAATAAAGGTCTTGAAAGCATCACAAAACAAGCTCTTGAAAGCATCACAAAGCAAGGAGTGGAAGCTCGCTTGTCGTTTCTTGCAAGCGATGCGTTGGAAGGACGCGAGGCCGGTAAACGCGGTGGATTGGTTGCTGCCGAATATATTCAATCCGAACTGAAAGGATTGGGGATAAAATCGTTCTATCGGACGTATTTTCAGCCCTTTGAAGCCTACAGTCCGATAAGGGAAAAAGAGGTGGATTTTCAAGTCCATCCCGATTCCATCGCCAAATATAAAGCGGAAAAGTCGTATAGGAGACTGGCTCTGAGAAACGTAACCGGATATATCGAAGGGCATAAAAAAGACGAATACATCGTTATTGGCGCTCACTACGACCATGTCGGCGTTGACGAATTGCTGGTAGGCGACCAGATATACAATGGCGCCGACGATAACGCTTCGAGCGTAGCTGCCTTGCTGCAAGTGGCCGAAGCATTTGCGACAAGCGCCGAGAAACCGCTGTATAGCATTATTTTCGCCTTCTGGGACGGAGAAGAGGTCAATTATTTAGGCTCGGATTATTTCGTGGCCAACTTCGCGTCGCTTTCGAGTATCAAAACATATATTAATCTTGACATGATAAGCAGGGAAGGTTTCGTGCCGACTATTTATCCCGATTTTGCGTTGCCGGAAGCGATAAACGACGAAAACAACGCATCGGGTAAACAGTTTCATTTTCTGTCTTCTCATGAATTGACAAAGTACAACGAACTGTTGAGCAAGGATATCGAGAAGAATAAACTGAATATCGAGCCTAAGTTCAGCCTCTTTCAACACAAGTCCACAGGCAGCGATTATCTGCATTTTTCACTCCATGGAATCCCGATATTATGGTTTTTTACCGGTTTGCATCCCGACTACCATACGCCGATAGACGAGGTAGAACGGATTGACCTGGATAAACTGACGGATATAACAAAAGCGACTTATCTGATTCTTTGGCATTTGGCAAACGACAAGTAGATAATCGGCGATATGAAGAAATTTGTCATAGTAATAGTTTTTATTTCGTTAACAGCGGCGGCTTTGATTTGGATGAAGCCGTCGCTGTCGCGGAACGGCAAGGCATCGGATTATTACCAATCCATCGATTTTTATACCTTAAAAAGCGGCGGCTCGCTCACGCTTATTGAAGGCTTCAAAACCTATCAGCAAACAACGGACGTTACCTGCGGCCCAAGCTGCATATTGATGACACTCGGTCACTTCGGCAAATCGGGAAATTACGGCGAAATGGATTTGAAAAAGTTGCGGGGAACGGAGCAGGACACCACTTTTTTACGACATCTGATAAACGTTGTCGATTCGATCGGCGGATTCAAATATACCTCCACCTTTGACCTCGGCAAGCAGGAAATCACTCGTGAACTGTTTTTGAATTTTCTAAAAAACAACATACCGGTAATCATCGGTACAAACGAATGGGGCGGTCACTGGCAAATCATAATCGGTTATGATACGCTGGGAACGGAGACAACGGCGGACGATGTGCTTGTCCTTGCAGATCCTTACGACCGTACCGACCATAAGGAAGACGGATATGTTGTTTATCCGTTTGAGAATCTGTATTTCGGCAACTGGCGCAACAATTACGACCCCGATTTCGATTGGGGACTGTTTCTTGCCCTGTGGCCAGAAGATTATGTCCGGAAATAATTCCGGCGCAATAAAACGGCATCCCTTGAGAGAGATGCACTGTGTACCGTCTCTCGTGTACGTGTATATTAGGAACTCCTGACTCGGGCAAGTCTTTATCTCTGAAAGACCTTATTCTACCAAATACAATTATCCATGATATTTCATAAAAGCATTTATTATAAGCATAATACCCAATGGCGATAGTATCGGGTGGCAGGGGTTCTGAATTTCTATCTTCTATCTTGTTGTTTGGAAATGCAAAAGTACTGCCATACGGCAAATGCTGCAATACCATTTATCTTCTACTTTCTACCTTCTGTGAATTTACCATAAAAATGGTATTGTGCACCCTATGGAATGTCCGTACCTTTGCAGCATAAAATTGGACAAAAAAGGCGTCCCTGCTAACCGAACGGCAATTTGGATAAAGCAGAGGCGCCAATATCTAAAAGATTTAGACATGACAAAAGTACAACAAATTATTGAAACAGACAAATGCCGACGCGATTTTTCTCCGGCATTTTCTCCGGCAACCGCTTTATTGGCCGCAGTGATACTCTTGAACGGATGCGGTAATCCGAGCAAGAACAGGGACGTATCCAAAGAATTTCCTTTCGGTAAAGTTGAAATTCAGGGACTAAGCGGGGCTGCCTGCGCTGCACCCGGCTACATAGCCGAAGCAAAAGGCTTTTTCGCAGCCGAAGGTATCGACGTTACGCTGGTCAGCGGGACATTCGAAACCAACAAAACAGGCCTTGCGAGCGGTAAGTTCCCTATTGCCATCGGCGATTTCCAGTATTTCCCGTCGGCCAATGAAGGTCTGGACATAAAACTTGTTGGAGGCTTGCATGAGGGCTGCATTAAACTGCTGGTGCCTCCCGGCTCAAGCATCAGGGAAGGTAAAGATTTGGTCGGCAAGCGAATCGGCGTGGACGAAATCGGAGGCTCTCCAATGGCTATCACAAGCGTATTTCTGGCTCATCACAACATCAACCCGGTCAACGGAGTAGAATGGCTTCCTTTTCCCGGCGACCAGCTACAGGCTGTGGCCGAAAAAGGTGAAGTCGATGCCGTTGCCTTGTGGGATCCGTTCGGCGCTTTGGCCATCAGGAAAGGTTATCATGTACTGTGCGACATCGGCGAACATCCGCTGTTTGCCGGCAAGTACTGCTGCTTTTTGTATGTGTCGGGTAAGCAGCTAAAAGAGAATCCCGAACGCATCAAGGCTATTTTGCGGGCTTATCATAAAGCCGGAGAATGGGTGTCGGCTCATCCCGAAGAAACAGCTAAAATACTTGTAGAAAAAGGCTATGTTGCGGCGGACGACCCCGAGCTGATCGCCGAACTGATAGAGAGCTACAGATATCACGCCAAGCATGGCGCCAAAACGAGGCTCAAGGCAAAAGAAGATGCCCTGTACTTTACAAACGAACTGAAAAGAACGGGATTTTTGCCGGCAGACCTTGACGCACATTCATTTGTGGACAAGCTCTATTATGAGTTAAAGGTCGAAGACGAAGAAAATGCAGCAGAAGGACACTCCTCTAATGAAGTAAAACCCGCTCACAATTAAAGCGATTTGAACGTGATTAATAGAATCAAAACCAAACCGAGTCATGGCAAAAGTATTCATAGTATCTGAAGTTAAAAGATTGTTGTTAGGTGGGGAAGTCCGGTTGAAAACCAACGCTACTCTTATCTGTCGAAAAAACGGAAAACAGAAGTATGCCATGCTTCTTCCTGTTACAGGTATAGCCATAGCTGTGTCGGAGAGCATTTTTCTTCCTGACATGCAGGCTGTAAACAGCTCTTGTTACCAATCGTTTTTAGTTGGTAGCGGCGTTGTTTTCACCGGACTTTCCTTTTTTTCTTTTTTCGGGCAGACAGGTCTGTCCCGGAAGCTACAGAGCCGGTCGCTGTTTATTTTTGCCGTCTTTCTCTTTCTTGGCGTTTGGGATTTGCTGTCCACAAAAAGCGACATCATGAAACTGCCGTTTTTCCCCGGGCCGGCTCAAATTGCAAGCATCATAGTAAGCGAACGCTCTACGCTGCTCATTAGCGGCTATTATTCCATGCGGCTGTTCTTTGCAGGGCTGATACTGGGGTCGGTGTTCGGTATTATCACCGGAATACTTATCGGCTGGTACTCAAAGTGGAATTATTGGCTATTCCCGATTATCAAACTGACCGGCGTCATCCCCTCGGTAGCATGGATACCGATTGCGGTGGTCATCTTTCCGAACAGTTTTATCACCGGAGTATTCCTTATAATAATGGCCTCCCTGTTTCCGATAGCATTGATGGTCTCTACAGGAATTTCATCTACTCCCAAAACGTTTTATGAAGTAGCAAAGACGCTTGGCGCAAACGAACAGTACCTGCTCTTTCGCGTAGCCATTCCCAACGCAGTTCCAAGCATACTGACAGGAATATCTACCGCTACAGGCATATCTTTTTTGACGCTTATCGTTTCCGAAATGGTCGGCGCCAAAGCCGGACTTGGCTGGTATATCAACTGGGCCAAAGCATGGTCGTCGTATGACAAGGTATATGCTTCCATCATCATCATGGCGGTCATATTTTCCGTTATCATCGGCATCATAACACTGATTAAAAACCGTTTATTGCGCTGGCAGAAAGGAATAACAAAATGAGTGTACAAATCAGAATCGACGATATAAGCCGCACCTACTCCGATGCCAACGGCGGAAGTACCGAAGCGCTGTACAGGATAAACCTGAACATATCCGAAGGCGATTTTATCTCGTTTATAGGGCCGAGCGGATGCGGTAAGACAACCCTTTTGCGACTGATTGCAGGATTGGATTTGCCGCAGGAAGGCTCGCTGCATATCGGCGACAAAAGGATAACGGCGCCCGATAGCGAGCGCGGTTTTGTGTTTCAGCAAGCTGCCCTGTACCCCTGGAAAACGGTTGAGGAGAACATCGCCATCGGACTTAAAGCCCGAAAGATATACAAAGAGAATAAGGAATTGGTCTCCGAATATATCAGTCTGATAGGCTTGAGTGGATTTGCGAAAGCCTATCCGCACGAGATTTCGGGCGGCATGGCACAACGTGTGGCTATTGCCCGCGCGTTGATTAACAAACCGAAAGTATTGCTGATGGACGAGCCGCTGGGCGCTCTGGACGCCTTTACAAGGATTGATTTGCAGGATTTACTGTACGGTGTGTGGAAAAAGACAAACACTACCATTGTGCTTGTAACTCACGACGTGGACGAGGCAATTCGCTTGAGCAACAGGATTGTGGTCATGACCGCGCGTCCGGGCAAGATAAGCGAAATCATTAATGTGGACCTCAATGACGCAAGAGACAGGAATGACGACAAGTTCATTCTGCTTCGCAAGCGGGTGTTGAAGGAATTTCATCTGGCAGGCTCGCAACCTTCCAAACTTGTGGATGTTGTAGAATCAAGTCAAATTAACGGCGCCGGGGAGGCCATATAATGAGATGAAAAGGCGAAAGGAATATATTAATTCAGGGTTTTTGAAGAGCGGCATCTGCATGATAAAGCTTCGACTAAAACCAGGCGGCGATGTTCAGGCGTGAACATTGCAGTCCCTAAGAAAACAAATAAAAAAGTGTCCTGTCAGACCGAGGGAAAATGGCTTCAAGGACACTCAACTCTAATTAATTAATAAATAAAGTTATGGCAAAATTACTGCATTTTTTTGAATTACAAAAATTTTATTGCAAATTTGTTTGCGCGCAAAAGATTAACTTACTGGTATTACTACTGTTAGTCGAATGTTCGGTTGCAATTTTTGCACAACAGGGTCAACTCGAAGGACGAGTGTTGTACAGTAAAACAAACGAGCCTGTCATAGTGTCAAGCGTTGTTCTTGTAAGCGATCAGAAAGGGACCGTTACGGATCAGAACGGTAACTTCTCCATTCAGGTAAAATCACTGCCTGCGGCGCTTGTTATCGGTTATCTGGGCTACAAGACAATAGAAGTGGACATTTTTGAGTACAACGAGCCGGTCGTTGTTTTCCTCAACGAAGACGTGAATCTGCTGGATCAGGTAGTCGTCGTCGGCTACGGTACACAGAAACGAAAAGAACTGACCGGCTCGGTGGCAACGGTGTCAAAGGTAGCCTTGCAGCAGCCTGTTGCTTCGTTCGACAATGCGCTTGGAGGCGCG
>JAITPL010000102.1 GCA_031289445.1 Tannerella sp. | reverse complement strand
CTCATTGCCATGGCAAACATCACCATAAAACTTACTAAAAAAATCTTCTTCATAAAAAACATATTTTAAAATTACTATAATGAATAAATCTATGTGTCTTTTAGACTCCCATAGTTGCAAATAGTTTAAAAGCGAACGCAGAATTGAGATTGAAAGACTAAAAAAGGCATCACGCCTCGATACGGCATGTGCGACGTTAAATTGACAATTGATAATGACGGAGGGGGCTCTGTCGCCGTCATTGCGAGGCACGAAGCAATCTTGTAACATAGATATTGTACTTAGTACAATAAGGCTACCCTAATTAGAAAATTGCACCATTGCGAGGTATGAAGCAATATTCTACCTTCTAATTTCTACCTTTTTCAAGACTTGGAATGTCTTCTTAAGAAACTCCTAATTATCAATTGTCAATTACTCAGTCCGCTCTGCTCATGACGAGTTTGCCGTGCTTGATACCTTTGATGGTAATCAGGCGGTCGGACAGTTCGGTCAGCCGGTGAGCAACGCCCTTGACGGTCGCTATATGCAGGCAGAAGGTCTCGTTAAGGTAGTACTGCGAGGACGAGAGAATGACGTCCTTGTACGACTGCTGGATACCGGATATCTTCTCCACAATATCCTGCGTCGAATGGTCGTACATTATTACTATTGTGCCCGCGACGACATTATCGCACTGCCACTTCGTCTCCGCTATATTTTTCTCGACAAAGAAACGGATAGCCTGCGAACGGTTAGCGAAACCGTTATCCTTGACAAAACCGTCGAGGGCGTCAAGCAGTCCCTCCTCCAACGAAACACCAAATCTTTTAAGCGCCATGTTAAATGATTTTTAAGGTTGATATAACTGCTCTGCCTGTATCCGGCCAAACTTTTTATCCTCCGTGCGGCGGACGCTTATACTGCCGTCGTTCCAGTTGGAAGGCCAACCGCCAATGACATGACCCAGAAAAACCGCCTTGACAGAATGCAGTCCGGCGGCTAAAGCCATGCTACGGTCGTGGCGCGAGAAACGCTTTACCTCACCGACGTTGTTTATCAGCAATTGACCGTCAATCCAAACTTCTTCGAGGTCGGACGAGAAGAAATAGACTCCGTCGGCGGGTATCTCGATGTAGCCTGTCGCTATGGCGGCATATTGCTTGACGCCGCGCATCGCCTCGTTCGACTTGACGTAGGAGGTCAGCTCTCGAAAACTCTTTATCTTCTGTTCTTTCCATACCGCGTCGGCGGGTATGTCCGATACTTTCAGGTACATGCCGTCCGTTACCTTCATCTTCAGACCTGCAACCGGCGATGCTGAAGGCGCGGAGGCAGGCGACAGCGCTTGCTTCTCGACCTGTATGGTACGGACAGCGCTCATGCGACCCGAAGACAGCACGGAGCGTATCTTCAATACTCCTGTTTCGGTAAACTCAAGAGGCGTCTCGTAGGTGGCAGATTCGGCCGCAGGCTCCGAGCCGTCGGTTGTATAGACCATGCGGACAGGGCGCGTGGCAGTAAATTCAAGTGAAGCACGGTCGGTGAAGGCGACGAAATTACAGGAGCCGCCGGGCTGTTCGGGCTGCGGTATATGATAGTTGATGTTATGACCGTCGAGGCGCACGCAAGCATTGTTCAGGCGCTGTTCAAAGTCGCGGTAATCCTTTATACCCCATATATCCGCCTGGCTTGCCGGTTCACCGGTTTTACTGCCATGGAAATCCTTGAAGGTTGTCCATGCAATCTCTGCCAGGGCAAGTATGCGCGGATAAATGCGATACTCGCGTATATCGTTAGTGTACATGTATTCCGACCATGAATTACACTGCACTCCCTTTATATAATGGGCTTTACCGGCCTCTACAAGAGTATCCGGCACAGGGTTGTAAAAGTAAATGCGTGCAGGCGTAGTATAACCGCCGATAGATACAGGTTCGATTTTGCTGTCTCCCTGAAACTGGTCGATATACATGCCGTTGGGGTTAGGCGTCATGATGACGTCATGGTCGAGGCTGGCGGCCGCTATCCCACCCTGCTCGCCGCGCCACGACATGACGGTAGCCGTCGGAGCAAGTCCGCCTTCAAGTATCTCGTCCCAGCCTATTATTTTCTTGTTGTATTTGGCGAGGATTTTCTCTACGCGCTGCACAAAATAGCTCTGCAAGCGTTCTTCGGCCGAATGACCGTCGCGAGCCTGCAAACCCTCTTCGCGGATACGCTTCTGACATAGCGGACACTGCTTCCACTCGACCTTGGGGCACTCGTCGCCGCCGATATGCACATATTCCGAAGGAAACAACCCGACAACTTCCTTGAAGACGTCTTCAAAAAACTCAAACGTGCTTTCCTTACCGGCGCAAAGCACTATGTCCTCTACTCCCCAGAGAATGCGAGGCTTGTAATCTCCCGCCTTACAAGTCAGTTCGGGATAAGCCGCTATTGCAGCCATCTCGTGACCGGGTATCTCGATTTCGGGAATAACGGTGATAAAGCGCTCGGCGGCATAAGCTACCACTTCGCGTATCTGTTCCTGAGTGTAATAGCCGCCATGCTGTGTGCCCTCGCCTTCGGTGCGGACAGAGCCGATTTCGGTCAGGCGCGGATATTTTTTTATCTCGATCCGCCAGCCCTGGTCGTCGGTGAGATGCCAGTGCATACGGTTGATTTTGAAGAGCGCGAGCACATCCAACTGCTTTTTGACGTCGTCAACCGACATGAAATGACGGCATGGGTCAAGCATGATACCTCTATAACCGAAGCGGGGACGGTCGCTGATAGCTACGCACGGCGCCGACCAAGTCATGTCGGCAACAGCAACGGCGCTTTCAATCTCTGCGGGCAGCAGTTGAAGGAATGTTTGCAGACCGTAGAACAGACCTTGAGAGCGGCGTGCTCTGACGGTAACTTTTTCGGCAGTAACGTCGAGCGTATATCCCTCGTCGCCGGTGTCGAGCGTGCCGTCGATAACAAGCGCTATGACGTTGCTCGACTGACCGGTAGCGTTGACCGGCACAGCGAAACCTGTAGACTGCCTAATCTTGGCGGCAAACGGTTCGGCTACCTTCTGCAGTTCCTCGGTGTTGGCATAGAAAGCCGTTCGGGCATTCAGTGCGAACTCTCCCGCGTTCTGCACAAGGCTTTGAGGTTTAGGAATGATATTTATTCCTTTGTTATACGGTTTTACCTCGGCGGAATTACTCTCGCCACAAGCATATACCAGCGATGTCATCGCAATCAGTATAAAAACATATTTTTTTATCATAAAATTTAGTGAACAGTGAATAGTGAATAACGAATAGTGATTAGTGAACAGCCTTTTAATTTTTAATTGACTACGTCGAACGTTGTTTCTTAATTGAGTCAGCAATCTTTTAAATTTTAATTGACTACGTCGAACGTTGTTTCTTAATTTTTAATTGACTGAAGCCCTTTTAATTTTTAATTGAATCGGCAAACAGCGGATAGTCTTTCATTGTAGCGTTCACTTTCTCACGCACTTTGGTTATGACCTCGTCCGATTCGGGAGCCGAAAGGACGGCGTCCATCAACTCAACAATCTCCTGCATCAACGGCTCTTTTGCGCCACGTGTAGTGATAGCCGGCGAGCCGACGCGAATACCCGATGTCTGGAACGGCGAACGACTGTCGAAGGGCACCATATTCTTATTAACCGTAATATCAGCCTTCACAAGCGCGTTCTCGGCCACCTTGCCTGTCAGCTCCGGAAACTTGGTGCGCAGGTCGATTAACATGCTGTGATTGTCGGTACCGCCCGAAATAATCTTGTATCCCTTGTCTATAAAGGCTTGTGCCAAACATGCGGCGTTCTTCTTGACCTGCGTTTGATACTCCTTGTACTCCGGCTGCAAGGCTTCGTAGAACGAGACCGCTTTGGCAGCTATTACATGTTCGAGCGGCCCGCCCTGAATACCCGGAAACACCGCCGAATCAAGCAGTTGCGACATCATCTTCACCTCGCCTTTAGGTGTTGTCCTGCCCCGCGGATCGGCAAAATCCTTACTGAGCAATATTACGCCGCCACGAGGACCGCGCAATGTCTTGTGGGTTGTCGAAGTAACTACATGTGCATACTTGAGCGGGTTGTCAAGCAGTCCGGCTGCAACAAGTCCGGCAGGATGTGCCATGTCGATCATAAGCAACGCACCAACCTTGTCGGCAATCTCGCGCATACGCTTGTAATCCCACTCGCGCGAATAGGCCGAAGCGCCGCCAACAATCAGTTTGGGTTTTTCGCGCAGGGCGACCTCTTCCATCTGGTCGTAATCGACTCGTCCGGTCTCTTCTTTCACATTATATTCGGTAGCATGATACAATATGCCCGAACTGTTGACCGGCGAGCCGTGCGAGAGATGCCCGCCATGCGAGAGGTTAAGTCCGAGGAAAGTATCACCCGGATTCAGTACCGCCAAAAAGACGGCAGCATTAGCCTGAGCGCCGCTATGGGGTTGCACGTTGACCCATTCGGCTTCAAAGAGCTGCTTCAAACGCGCGATAGCAAGGTTTTCGCTTTGGTCAACCACTCCGCAACCGCCGTAGTAGCGCTTGCCCGGATAGCCCTCGGCATACTTGTTTGTGAGGCATGTACCCATAGCCTTCAAAACCTGTTCGCTAACGAAATTCTCGGAAGCAATCAATTCTATGCCTTTCAATTGACGCTCATACTCCTTCTCAATGATCTCAAAAATTTGATAGTCCTGTTTCATATCTATATGATTCTCTAATGTTTAGCGCCTGCAAAGGCGTCCGTTTATTGTGTAAGCACACGACAAAAGTACAAAAAATAAATGACTTTCGAGAAAAATCTCCGAAGAGTGAAAGAAGACGTTTATCAGGCTTTTGAGATTTCTCAAATTTTGTCCGGCGAAATGCTGAAAAATATCCTTGAGTAGAAGCATCGAATCCGATTTTGGGCTTCGTCCTCCAAACCGGATACTTCGTACATGAGAAGCGGGAATTGGTAAAGTTTTTGTGAAGTTTTTGTAGAATAGGTGGGGAAAATA
>JAITPL010000075.1 GCA_031289445.1 Tannerella sp. | reverse complement strand
CCGTTTAGCAGGGTTGAGCTTAGCAGTCCGCCGAGGATAACCTGCGCCATGGGGCTTTGTATTTCGTTTCCGGGCAGATGGCTACCGACGGCGAGCGGTATCAGTGCGAGGGCGGACGTCAGCGCCGTCATCAATATCGGATTCAGCCGGTCTAACGAGCCTTTGACCACGCATTCCGTCACCGACAAACCCTCCGCCCGCAAGTCTTCATAGCGTGCAATCAGCAGCATACCGTTGCGGGTAGCTATTCCGAAGAGCGATATAAAGCCGATAATCGCGGGGATGCTTATCACTCCGCTTGTAAGAGCAATGACTATCACGCTGCCGATAAGCGAGAGCGGCAGATTAAGCAATATCACCGCCGACCGGCTTGCGCTTTTAAACTGACTGTAGAGCAACAGAAAAATCACAATCACCGAGAAGACCGAAGCCGTCAGCAATGTGCGCGAGGCCGCCTGTTCGCTCTCGAACTGACCGCCGTACTCGATGTAATAGCCTTCGGGCAGATTAATATTACGGTCTATCTGTCGGCGTATATCGTTGACTGCGCCGTGCAGGTCGCGACCGGCGATATTGGCGGATACAACTATTTTGCGCACTACGTTTTCGCGGTTAATCGTATTCGGGCCGACCGACGATGTTATGTTTGCCACGTTCGAGAGAGGTACTTTTCCGCCGTCGGCGTCAATCATCATCTCGCGGATACGAGCGATGGAATTTCGGCTTTCGTCGTCGGCTTTCAGCGTCAGGTCAAAGACTTTATTACCTTCATAAACCTGCGAAACCACCTCGCCCGCAAGCATCACATTAATAAATTCGGCAAACGCGGGCATCGAAATTCCATATTTGACTAACAATTCCCGACGCGGCTCAATCTTCAGCTGCGGACGCTCAATCTGCTGCTCCACGTTCAAGTCCGCAATGCCTTTGATATCCTCAATCTGCGCCTTAATCATGTTTCCGATTGCAAACATCTTGTTCAAATCCGGGCCAAACAGTTTAATCGCTATATTTGCACGAGTACCCGAGAGCATCGCGTCAATGCGGTGCGAGATTGGCTGGCCGATTTCGACGTTTACGCCCGGCAGAATTTTCAGTTTCCCACGCACATCGGCTATCAACTCATCCTTCGACCGTTTTTCGAGCACGAACGGCGCTTCAATCTCCGACACGTTCACGCCCAGAGCATGTTCATCCAGCTCGGCGCGACCTGTTTTGCGTCCTGTAGTCCGTATTTCGGGTATGGAGAGAAGAATTTCTTCGGCCATCCGACCCATATTGTCCGATTCCTCAAGCGAAATCCCCGGCAGTGTACTTATATTAATAGTAAAAGAGCCTTCGTTGAACGGAGGAAGAAAACTTCGTCCCAAGGTGAAGAATAAAACCAGCGTACCGGCCATGATTACAGCCGTGCCGCCCAAAACAAACGCTTTTTTATCCAGCGTCCACAACAGCGCCTTGCGGTAAGCAGGTGAAATATATTCACCCAAGCCCTTGATCTTGATCTTAGTCTTGATCTTAGTCAGCTTGCGCTTCGAAGGTTTCAGCAGATAAGAGCACAACACCGGCGTCAGCGTCAGCGCTATCGCCGTCGAGGCAAACAGCGCCACAATAAAGGCAATACCCAATGGCGCCAGCATCCTGCCTTCCATCCCCGAAAGAAAAAACAGCGGCACAAAACTGACTACTATAATTAATGTAGAGTTGAGTATCGGCATACGCACCTCTTTGGAGGCTTCGAATATCACCGTCAATGTTTCCTTGCGTTCTTCGGGCGGCTTCAGTCTGTTTTCCTTGAGCCGCTTGAATACATTCTCGACGTCCACAATAGCATCGTCCACCAGCGAGCCTATTGAAATCGCCATTCCGCCCAGACTCATGGTATTTATGCTCAAATCCATAAGATGCAAGGCCACAATCGACGTCAGCAGGGCTAAGGGGATTGTGACAAGCGAAATAATGGTCGTCCGCACGTTCATAAGGAAGATAAACAGCACAATCACCACAAAAATACCGCCTTCATAGAGCGACTTTTGCACATTTGAGATTGAACTGTCAATAAATTCGGCCTGACGGAAAATATCCGTAGAAACATGTACATTCGGGGGCAAGCTCTGTTGCAGTTCGGCCAGAGTGCGGTCGAGTTTGCCGGTCAGCTCCAAGGTACTGACGTATGGCTGCTTGGTAAGAGTTATCAAAACGGCAGGTTTACCCCCGTTCGACGCCGCTCCCAGCCTCGGCGACTTGCCTCCGACGCGCACCTCGGCTATGCTTTCGAGCAAAACGGCATTTTTATTATCCGATTTAATCAGCATCCTGCCCAAGTCTTCAAGTCGATTCGCAGCAATCATGCCGCGGATAATATACTCGTTGCCATACTCGTACAATACCCCGCCGGAAGCGTTGCCGTTCACATTTCCGACCCCGGCGAGCGCCTGTTCGAGGCTGACGCTGTAGTGTTTCATCTTGTCGGGGTGAAGCAAAATCTGATATTCCCTGATTTCGCCTCCGATGACCGTAACCTGCGCTACTCCGCCGGTAGAAAGCAGTCGCGGACGTATTGTCCAGTCGGCTATCGAGCGCAATTCCTGCAGGGAAAGGCTGTCGGACGTCAAACCGACTATCAGCAACTCGCCCAGAATGGATGATTGCGGCCCTAAAACAGGTCTGCCGACGTTCACAGGCAGTGCGTCGCCAAGCACGGCGAGCTTTTCGGATACCGTTTGCCGGGCGCGGAATATGTCCGTTCCCCAGTTAAATTCCACCCACACAACCGAGAAACCTGTTGTCGATGACGAACGCACGCGATACACGTCCGTAGCGCCGTTCAACGCCGTTTCTATCGGAAATGTAACCAGCCGCTCAACTTCTTCGGGAGCCATACCCTTGGCCTCGGTCATGACAACCACCGTCGGCGCGTTTATGTCGGGAAACACATCCACCTCCATCCTTCCGGCGGTGTAGAGGCCTGCCAACAGAAGCAATACAGCCCCGAACAACACTATCAAACGGTTATTTAATGAAAATCCAATGATTTTATTTAGCATGAGTTTAATACATTAATGGTTATGACTGTGTCCTTCGGGGATAATGCCTGCATTGGCGGCGAGTTTAACCTGATAAGCGCCTTTGGTTACAACCCGGTCGCCGCTTTGCAAACCCGACAGCGCCTGCACGCGCTCGCCGTCGCTCATGCCGGTGTTTATTTCCTGCTTCCGGTAAGCGTCCTGCTCGATACGCAGATAGACAAAATACAGTCCCTGCTCTTCGGTAACGGCCTGCAAAGGCACCGAAATCACCCCCTCGTCGGGCGCAGTAAGCAGATATACTTCGCAGTAAGCGCCGGGCAGTATCTCTCCGGTATTGTCGAACTCGAATGTTACAGGGATATAGTACGACGACTCGCCCGAAGTTTGTCCGACAGACAGCAAACGGCCGTTCATCATCGACAGTTTGTAAACCGCTTCGTCGTAAGAGAGTTTGAAATGAGCGCTGTTTACGTTTTTCAATGCCTTGAAGTGCGATTCGGGAACTTCGGCGCGTAACTGCAGCCGTTTGTTTTGTGTGATGACGGCAACAGTCTGTCCGGCGACAACGTACTCGCCCTGTCCGACCGGGCAGTTTTTCACATAGCCCTTGACCGGCGACGTAAGCCTTACTCCTTCGGCAGTCCTTCGGGACGACTGCGCTTCATAGGCCGCTCTTGCCGTTTCGTAGCGTAGGCGGGTCTCTTCAAAATCCTTGGCGGATATTATCTTGTCCTTAACCAGTGTTTCCGCTCGCTGATAGGCTTTAAGCGCTGTTTCGTACTCTGTTTGGATTTTGACCTGAAGGTCGCCGTCCGCCATGTTTTTCGACGAAATGACTGCTACCGTTTCGCCTGCCTTTATGGGCGCTCCCTCTGTTAAGGACGCTTCGGCGAAGGATACAATCCCGCTTACCGTGGCGGCGATGGCAGATTCGTTGCCCTGAGAGGCGCGTATCTGTCCGCCTGTCTTTATCACCTGCGAGAATGCGCCCGGTCGGACCTCTTCGGTCTCCAGTCCGACGGCTTTGGCCTGCGCTTCGGTGAAGACGATTTCGTCCGCATGTTCGTGCGAAGCTTCCGCATGGTCGTGTGAAGCTTCCGCATGAGAGTCATGACCTGTACTGTGGTCGTGTCCCTCGTGAGCGTCCTTATCCGCATGGTCGTGATGGCTGTGGGACGCTTCCGTATGATGATGTTCGCCGCTTTGACATCCGTTGGCGAACGCTGCGACGATAAATAAAATGAATGTATATTGTTTCATATTGATACATGAGTTAATTGATTAGAAAATTCAATCATTCAGGGTGTATCAATACATTGCCTTGATTCACCCTGCGTCAGGAAACAGGATGTGCGGGTGGCGCACGCAGACTGTGCGACGACATAAAGCCGTCCTGTTCGTCCCGGTGTTTATCTTTTTGACAGCCTGTATAGGGCGTGTCCGAATCAATATCGAGTATGCAATTGTGATTTTCAAAAGTAGTGATGACGGTGAGGAAATGCGACTGGTGAAAGGCGGTGAGCCCGTCGTTTTCGGGAGGCATGCTTATCTCGTTGATTTCACCCGCGTGAGGCTCGTTGTGCGAGTGCGACTCCTTTGCGTCATGGCCGGTATGTTCGTCGTTGAAAGCGTGATCGGTTTCACAATAGGAGACTGCCCAACACATCATCTCGTCGTGGTGATGGTGGGGTACTGTCATGAAGACCAGCATCATAAGCAATGCCGCTGTCATAAACGGTATGGACACAGTCCGTTTCATCTCAAATCTTGTTTTCACGCTGCAAAGATACGAAGTTTTTTTGAATAACAATGTTTTTTTTGAAAAATAATCACTCGAACGCTTGGATAGTCGAAATAAATGCTTACCTTTGCATCGCTGATTCGTCAGGAATATTTTTTTCGGCAGTCATTTATGTTCGGGACGATGAAGCGCAAACAGATTTATTAATTTAACATTATCTATCTATGAATTTAAAGAGTTCTTTCAAAGTAGCGGCTGTTGTAGCCGCAGTTACAGCCTTAGGGCTGAACATTCGGGACACATCGGGCGAAAATGGCGGTAAAACCGTTCAGTCGCGCAATGAGGTTTCGGCGAACGGAATCGGAATCGACGGCGGAATCGACGGCGGCTTCGGCTTCGACGGAATCGGAAATGGAAACGGAAACGGAATCGGCTTTGGCTTTGGCAACGGTATCGGCTTTGGCGGCGGTATCGGCTTTGGCTCCAGCTCCGTTGACGAAGTGTCCGGCAGTTGTTGCTATCAAGCGATGGCTGAAGTGATAATTAACCGAGTATTAACCAAGGATGAAGGCGTCGCGAAACTTTCGGATTCCTGCATTATTAAACAGTTCAAGTCATGAAGAAAATCATTTTATTCTGTTTTGTGTTAGTTGTCTCCTGTCAAACCGAGAAGAACACACATTCCGAATTTCCCGGAGAAGTCATCATCAAGCATGATATTGAGAAAATCGACGCAATACCTTTGGAAGGCAAAGATGCGCTGTTCGACTACAAGATAGTACAGTTAGAGACGGACGACAATAGCTTGCTGGCTGAAATAAGCCAGCTGGAAATTGTGGATAACCATATTTACATCTTCGACCAAAAGGGCCAATCGGTAAAAAAATTCACT
>JAITPL010000052.1 GCA_031289445.1 Tannerella sp. | reverse complement strand
AATCTTTTTCATAATTTTGCTATTTATTTTGTTAATAATCAATGTTTTACTCTACTCTTATAACTCCGAGAACGATAAACAAACGGCGTATGTCGGATTTCGGAATCGCGAAGGGCGGGTACTTCTCTTTGTTTTCGCTGACAAGGATAACGTTGTCGGGATTGTCGATGTCTTCGTACACCCTCTTAACGAGTGCACCCTGAGAGCTGTCTATGACATAGATTTTGCCCCATTGAAAGAACAGGATAGTTTCTACCTCACAGCAAGCGAGGATGTCGCCGTTTGAATACTTGGGATACATGGACGAGCCGCTTAACCTAATAAGAAACTCGTAGTTGTACTTGTCAAATTCCGGAACAACGTACCTCTCGCAATCTTCGTAGCGGACACTGTAATCGCCGCTGGTCGTAAACCCTGCGACGGCCCCAATCGGAATCATAGGCTTGCCTACTATATTATTACCTCGGTACTCGTCTTCGTCGATATCTAACCCAGAAACAGGTTTTTTGTTCAAGTTGAAATCCGATTCTAATTTACACAATAATGCGCGTTTTGATTCCGGAATAACCGTCCCCTTTTCCCAATTTTGGATAGTTCGAGTGTGAACGCCAAGCATCTCTCCAAGTTTTCCTTGAGAAACGCCAATTCTTTTTCGTAATTTTTTAAATTCTAACTCTGTCATAATCAATATATTGTAAATATTTAATAATATTTAACACAGCAATTACGTATTTTTAACACACAATATTGTGTAATTTTGCAGTCTCAAATGTAAGCAAATTTTGCTTTCAACTGCAAATATAAGTGCAAAGATACGAAATTTTTTATAACTAACAACTTAATAAGAAGAAATTTATGAAGACAAAGAACAGCAGCATTAACGCGAACGGTTGCTCCGTTTGCACGGAAAGGGCAGAAAGTTAGACAAAATCAACCCCGCCAACGTAACTGTTATAAGATATTTATTAGAAATACCGCTTTTAAATGGTCTTATTAAGCCAAAATAAGCCGATTTTAAAGCAAAACAGCGACTCGATGCAGGATTGCACCAATTCGCCGTTGCTTTAAAATGCCTGAAAATCAGGCTAATACTCTTGTGGGCGTTGACGGATTCGAACCGCCGACCCTCTGCTTGTAAGGCAGATGCTCTGAACCAGCTGAGCTAAACGCCCTTCGTTTTAATAGGTTTCTACGCTTATAGACCCTTGATTTTGCCTTTTCTCTCTCGAAAAGTAACGCTTTCTCTCTCGAATGACGCTGCAAAGATACGGACTATTTTTTTATCTACCAAATTTTTTTGAAAAAAAATTTTTTTGAGCCGAATTTTCCTCGTTTTTATCGCTTAATTCAAAATTATTCCTTACCTTTGTGGCCGTTTTTGGTGGATATGCGGCAGTAGCTCAGTTGGTAGAGCATCAGCTTCCCAAGCTGAGGGTCGCGGGTTCGAATCCCGTTTGCCGCTCTAAATTTTTATGATGGAGATATTTAGAAAATTTATATGTACATGTATGTTACTCGCCTTTGTTTATGCCGCTTCCGGGCAACAAATAGAGATGCGTGGAGTAGTAACAGACAGTCAATCGGGCGAATCTCTTCCCAACGCAGTCATCAAAATCCAAAATCCCTCCCTTAACACATTGACAGACAATAATGGATTCTACTCCATTAAGTTCGATAAACCCGGCGTTTACCAGATTTCGGCGTCGTATATAGGATACAAGGTAGAGACGCTCAAGATAGACCTGAGAGCAAGTCGGACGCTTGATTTCAAGATGGAAAGCAACGTATTGCTGGGCGAGGTTGTCGTTTCGTCGAAGGTGCCGGACGAGCGGGTGAAGTCGGTCGCTATGGGCGTAGAGAAACTGACGGCGGCGGAAATAAAGAAAATGCCTGCACTGATGGGCGAAGTAGATGTGCTCAAAGCCATACAGTTGCTTCCCGGCGTGCAGACCGCAGCTGAAGGCGGATCGGGTTACAGCGTGCGCGGCGGCTCGCCCGACCAAAACCTTATACTGCTTGACAATACGACGGTCTATAATGCCTCGCACTTGCTTGGATTCTTCTCGGTATTCAATAACGATGTTCTGAGCGGCGTTGACCTTTACAAGGGCGATTTTCCGATGAAATACGGAGGACGTCTGTCATCGCTTTTGGATATCCGCACTAAAGACGAGCAGCCCGATAAATTCAGTGGGGTAGGGGGTATAGGTCTGATTTTCAGTCGCCTGACCCTCGAAGGCCCGATAGGTGAAAAAACATCGTGGTTAGTAGCCGGTCGCCGCAGTTATGCCGACATCTTCCTTAAATTGTCTTCGGACGAAGCGCTGCATAATTCGTCGGTCTATTTCTACGACCTCAACGGCAAACTGACGCATCGACTGTCGAGCCGTGACGCTATCGAACTCAACGGCTATTACGGCAAGGATAATTTCGGGATGGAGTTAGGCTCGTTTGTTTACGGAAATGGCGCCGGTTCGTTGACTTGGAGGCACGTCTTCAACGATGCGCTGCTCTCGCGCGTCAGTTTTAATCTCACCGACTATCGCTATGGCCTCGACTCGAAAATCGAAGGCTCCAGAGCAAGTTGGAACTCAAGCATCTCGGACTATATGTTACGCGCCGATATGACGCATTATATAAGCGATTTATGGAATATGACCTACGGACTGACAAGTATGTTTCACAATTTTCGTCCGGGTCATGCGGTCATGCCCGGAATGGTGGACTACAAGGTTGAAGGCTCGCACGTACTCGAACACAGTCTGTATGTGTCGAACGAGCAGAAGTTTTCGGACGCTTTCAGTATCAAGTACGGCACGCGACTGTCGGTTTTTCAGAACTTGGGTCCGGCTACCGTCTATCGCTTTGACGTCGAAGGCGAAGTGACCGATTCAACGACCTATAAATCCGGCGTCTATAACAGTTATACTGCTTTCGAGCCTCGTTTGGGTTTTGTCTTGCGCACCGGCGAAACGTCTTCCGTGAAAGGCAATTACGTGCATAACACGCAGTTTATGCAGTTGGCCAACAACTCGGCTTCCGGCTCGCCGCTTGACGTCTGGTTTCCTGCCAGCCCCAATATCAAACCCCAGATTGTAGATATGTTTTCGCTCGGATATTTCCGCAATTTGCAGGACAACGTGTACGAGACTTCTCTCGAATTTTATTATAAGAAGCAACGCAACGTGGTGGATTTTGCCGAACATGCCGACCTGATGCTGAATAAGTTACTCGAAGGCGAGGTGAGGACAGGTCGCGGCAAGGCTTATGGCGCCGAGTTTATGGTGCGCAAGAACAGGGGAACGCTGACAGGCTTTGCCAACTATACCCTTTCGCGCTCGGAGCGTACAATTCCGCAGGTCAATAAGGGCAAGACTTATCTTTCGCCTTATGACAAGATGCACAGTATAAATGTTGTGGCCAACTATGCGCTGTCGAAGAAAATATCTCTCTCGGCAATATGGGTCTATTCGACCGGCAATCCTACGACTTATCCGTCGGGTCGTTTCGAGATAGACGGGCAGCTGTACCCGATATATTCGGGTCGCAACCAGTATCGCAAGCCCGATTATCACCGTCTCGACCTCTCGTTCACATACGTTCCCGGCACGGATAAGAAGCGGCGCTGGCAGGGGGAGTGGAACATTTCGTTCTACAATGCCTACAACAAGAAAAACCCGTGGATGATAACCTACAACCAGGACAGCGACACCGGGATGCCATACGCCGAGATGGTTTATCTGTTCGGCATAGTTCCTTCAATTACTTACAATTTTAAATTCTGAACTCGCTATGATACTTCAATTAAATATACGAAAGTTTGTTGTCTTGCTGTTTGCCGTTCCGGGGCTTGTAGCCTGCACCGCCCGCATGGATATAGAGACGAAGGATAGCCCCCTTGTACCTGTTATCTACGGCAATATCACAGGAGAAACGGTGCATCAGTTTGTTCGCATTTCGAGTTCGTCTCCATATTTCGAGCAGGATTCGACGCATTTGGTAGAGGATGCCGATGTGCGGGTGCTTTCGAGTGAAGGCAAAGAGTATGTCTATAAATATTATGAAAACGGTTATTATTTTTCCGAGCATCTGTTTGCGGCCAAGGCGGGAGAAACCTACAAACTGACTGTCAGGGTTGATTTCAATCAAGACGGTACGGAGGAGATATATGAAGCCGAGACTACCATGCAGCCTGCGATTGAGCTTGATTCCATCAATATTGAGCTTATTGACTTCATGGGTTTCAATCATTTTGCGCTCAATGCTTCGTGGCAAGACCCGCAAGGCGTTGAAACCTACTACCTTTTCAAGTATTCCATCAACGATTCGGTATCGAACGACGCAATCGACCGCTTCAT
Organism: Tannerella sp.; assembly: GCA_031289445.1. Lineage (GTDB taxonomy): Bacteria > Bacteroidota > Bacteroidia > Bacteroidales > Tannerellaceae > Tannerella. The sequence continues at coordinate 9,782 of JAITPL010000052.1, read as the reverse complement.
CACTGTTGACGACCACATGTACGACGGCGCTTACCTCGACAAAGTAACTGTTACCTATTTCGAGGATGCCGAAGACGAGGACGTGATTAGGATGCACGAGAGGTCGGATGATGACGGTGATAGGCAAGACCTCGTCAAGTCAGGCGACAAGATACTCCTGCAACTGATAAACATCGAGAAGGGCTATTACAATTTTATCAGAGACTGCAGAAGAGGCAAGCGCGGCGAGAATCCGTTTTTCGGCGGCCCGCCCTCGAATGTCTATACTAACCTTACGAACGGCGCAGTAGGCTACTTCACGAGTTATACCTGGCGCGAAGCATCGGCGGTAGTACCGTGAATCATCACAGTCCGTTTACCCATAGCAGATAACTGTAGCAGCGGAAAATGAAACGCTGATAGAGTGGATTTTGAGGAGTATATAAACGTTTCCAGTTATCAAGTATGTATTTGCGGTTGACGCATCCTTCAGGATCTTCCAGGTGCGTAATGGACGAAAGCATGGCGTCACCCATCTCGTTGAGCCAGTTCTGTTCCGGTATGTAGAAGCCCATCTTCTGCTTTCGCAGGCATATTTCTTCCGGAACGACGCCGAACATTGACTTGCGCAGCAGATATTTGTTCCAGCCGTCATGAATCTTGTAAACCGAGGGTATGGAGAAAACATATTCCGCCAGCGGCAGATAATCGGAGAGCGGCATGATACATTCCAGTCCCTTGGAGGCAGCCGAATACTCGCCCCAGCGCAGGATATTACCGAGAAATACCGTGTAGCTGTTCGACAGTGCATCGTTAAGGATTTTGACCTCGTTGAGGTGCGTTATCGGCGAGGGTTGTGTGAAATAGCTGTCGCGCGTTGCGGCCGTCAGCGAGGCGTATTCTTCGCTGCGTTTCGACTGTGCCAGCCTCTGCGGGTTGTAATATGTAGCCTTGCCGATGAGTTTCAGTCGGCGGACAATTATTTCATTAACCGTCAAGCCTGAGTTGGTAACGCTCGACAGTTCGCGCCACCAGCTAACGAGGTCGAATCTCTTGCGCAGCGTTTGCAGATGCAGCGGGAAATATACCTGATAGCCTCCAAGCATCTCGTCGCCTCCCTGACCGTCGATAAATACGGTCTGTCCCTGCTTTTTTATCTCTTCCATAATGCGAAACTGCGCCAGCGAACTTGCATTATAGAGCGGTACGTTATGGACGCGGTTAGCTTCGGGGAGTTTTTCGATGATGTCTTCCGGTGTGCATACTACCTTTATCCATTCGGCGCCGGTATGTCGCACTACCTGTTCGGCCCAGCCCACTTCGCCGCCGTCGTACTTGTCGGTCGTGGTATAGGCTACGATGGTGCGTTGAGGCTCAATCTGTCTGGCGGTGCAGATAAGCGCGGAGCTGTCCATGCCGCCGCTGACGCCGACAGCCAGAGGTCCGTCGATGACTTGCAGGTTGGCGCTGACCGCTTCGGTTATCAGTTCGCGGGTGCGACGCAGATATTCATGCTCCGAGGACGGCTTGAAGCTTGTGTTTTCGTGCGAATATGGCAGGGTATAGTATTTTGCGACGCTGCTATGGCCTGTTTTGACGTTATACTTGACGTAATACGATGGCTCGATGGAGTGAATGTCGTTGAAGAAATACTGGTCTATAGAGCCGATGTCGCCCCATAGCAGGAAGTCGATGACGGTATTGCGGTTTATGCCGCGCACGTTGTCGAAGAGCTTGTAGAGGGTGCGGCTCTCGGTTGCGAGCGCAAAAGTATCGCCGGTATCGCAGTAGCACAGGGTGCGTGCGCCGAAATGGTCGCGTGCGCCGTAGATATTGTTTTCGCCTGCATCGAGGTAGATGAGCGACCAGTATCCCTGTAGCATTGCAAAGCCTTCGGCCTTGTGTCTGCGCAATACCTGCAGGGCGACGCCGGCGTCTGTGAGGGTTGCGGACGACAGTCCCAGACGACTGCACAGGTCTGCCTTGTTAAGCAGTCGTCCGTCGAAGAGTATAGCGTCGCCGTCATCGTCGGTGGCGCTTTGCGAGCCGTCGCTCAGCAGCGAGCACGAGCCTAAAGCAATGCTTGCGGCGCTCTCGTTTTCTTTCATTCCGGCATCAAACAATCGTATGTTGCGATTGTCGGCGCCACGGTGGGATAGGGTGTCCAGTCCTTTATTTATCAGAGTACTAAGCTCTGAATCGGTACGTTCTGTTTTGCGGCAAATAGCCAATAGTCCATTCATAAAATTATCGTTTTGAGGATACAAATGTAAGGATAATTTTTGAATTACGGGAATTATTATCACGAAATCGAAATTATTTGTTGCTTTTGTCCAAAAAGCAGAAGTTAGAAGACATTCCAAGTCTTCAAGACTTGGAATGTCTGCCAAGTAGAAATTAGACTAAGGTCGCAAATTGCGACCTTAGAAAAAACGGAAATGTCTGCCAAGTAGAAAGCAGAAGTTAGACCCGATGAAACAATATCCTCAGTTGATTTTGAGGCATTTGATGTTGTGGGCGTCGCGGACAAGGAGGCGACCGTCGGCGTAGGCCATCGGACCCCAGGCATCGGCGCCGTCGGGAATAACGGTTTGATGTTTCAGTAGCTTGAAGTTGCTGTCGGCTACCTCATATACATATAACTCGCCGGTGTCTTTCAAGACAAACAGTTTGCCGTTGATGACTATGTAGGGGCCAAGTCCAAAACGCTCGTCGGCGGCGGACGTCCATACAGGCGTATGCAGGTTTTGGGGTGAGTAACAGACAAGTTTTTCGCGGTGTGCTCCTCCGTCCTTGGGCAGGATTCCGAATATAAGGTTGTTGAACAGTATGGGCGTCTGTTGTTCGCTCGACAGGCCTTCGCTGGGTTTGTATTGCTCGCGGACGGCTGCGGTCCATTTGTTGCCTGCGCGTTCTATCTGTAGTAACGCGCTTCCGGCGCCATATCCGGCGACAAGAAATATCCTGTCGGCAGATATTTGCAGGGGCGAAGGGGCTACTACCGAGGGTTGCCATTTCGTAGCCGACCAGAGCAGTGTCCCGACGTCGTTTTTCTCGGCCGAGACGCCGCAAACTCCTCCCACGCCGGTATAGACGTAAGTCCGTTTGCCCGAAAGGGTCATGGTTGTTATTGACGAGTGCGACATTTTGAACTTGAGAGTGTTCGGCGTTGTCCACAGCCGCTCGCCGGTCAGACAGTCTATTCCGGTAAGCAATACTTCCTCTCCCGCAGGTGCGAGTATCAGCACGCCGTTATCGACGTTGGGACACTGGCCGGTGTACCAGAAGGGCACTTCGGTGCTGTACTCCTTCTGCATGTCGAGGGACCAGAGCATGTTGCCGGTCAAGGGGTCGCAGCACATTACATGTCCTTCAGGCCCTATGGTGATGATGTAACCGTCGCCGACGGCAGGTACAGTGCGCGAGAAGCCGTGATTGCGCTTTATGGGCGAACGGTACCAGCGACGCCACAGCTCCTTGCCTGTCGCGAGGTCGAAACAGCGCAGGGCGTCGGAACTCAACTGCTCGTCATAGTCGAGGAAATAGACCTTGCCTGCGCAGATTACAGGGGCGGCATGACCTTCGCCGGTAGTAACGCTCCACAGGACGGGGTAGTCGTCCGCCGAGGTGTTGATGAGGTCGTTATTGGCAATGACGTTGCGCGATTCCCCTCCACGGAAAGAAGCCCAGCGACCGCCGAAGGCGTCTGTGTTACCGTCGGCGGTCGTAGCGGCATTATCACCGGAGGCGTCTGCGTTGCCGTCGCCTGTCGCTTCTTCGTTGTAGTGCATGAAAAACTCGCCTATGACTACGTCGTTAACGCTTCGGGTAGAGCCTTCGGGTCGGTTGTCGGCTCCGGGCGACTGCAGGGCAAAGTCATCGCGGGGGACATAAACATGCCACCATGCTATCAAGGCCACATAAATCGCTATGACGGCGACCGTAATCAACTTTATCCAACGACTGCGAAGTTCTTTTCTATCCATCTGCGTTATTAATCGGTTTGGTTATCCGGCGGGCATCTCCGGCGGGTCAGCCGTTTTTAACCTTGTAAGCCATCAGGGTGTCGCCGTGGCGGACGTACATGACGCCTTTGTAGAGTACGGTATGCGCCCAGTGCTGGTTGGTGCCGAGGGTTACGGCGAGCTTTCCGGCTACGTCGAACTTGTCGGGAGTAGCCTTGACCAGCAGCAAATCGCCTTTTTCGGTATAGCAGTACAACATGCCGTCGTTACTGATGATGTTACCCATGGCCAGACCCTGTTCGCGGTATTTTATTTCGCCGGTATTCCAGTCGGCGCAGAACCATGAGCGGTTTTTGTCGCCCGATCCGTAAACGTAGTCGCCGACCTTGACCATCGCCCCTATGCGGTTGTCGAGGTCTTTGGAAAACCATACCTCCTCGATGCTCTGACCGCCGTCCTTGAGTCGCAGCATCGTCGAGCCGCGTCCGTAGCCGCTGGTGCAGAGTATCATGCCATTGCTGTAAACAGGGGTATTGGCCTGCACGCCGTGCTGGTTTTTGTTCTCGTGCGACCAGAGGAATTTGCCGGTCTTGGCCTCGACGCCGATGATATGGTCGGCCGTCATGGTAACGATGAGCGGGGTAGCCTGGTCGCCGACGTAGAGCGGCGAGCAGTAGGCTGAGAGGTCGCCTTTGCCCGGGCAGTCCCAGAGGAGAGAGCCGGTGTTCTTGTCGAGGGCGACGATGTTGTGTTCGTTACCGCCGGGGGTGGCTATGACCATGTTGTCGATAATCAGGGGCGCTTCGCAGATACCCCAGGTGACGTTCTTGGAGCCGTATTCCTGAAGGATGTTTTTCTCCCAGACGATGTCGAGGCTGCTTTGGTTGAGGCAGTACAAGCTTCCATATCCGCTGACGAGATAGATTTTGCCGTCGTTGACGGTAACAGTGCCGCGCGAGCCGTTGTAGCTCTTGTCCCATTCGGGGCCGTACTTTTTGGATTTGACCTGTTTGCCGTTGAGGTCGAAGACGTAGATGTATCCGTCGCCGTCCCTGAGGCCGGTGATGTAGATCAGTTCGCCGTCGATGGCGGTTGAGGTGTGACCTTCGCCGAGACCGTCGTAGTGCCAGAGCAGTTGCGGGCCGTCATCGGGCCATGTTTTCAGCAGGCCGCTTTCGTGATAGACGCCGGTACGGTCGATGCCGCGCCACTGGATGTTTTCCTGCGCCAAAGCGGTGGCCGCAGTTGACAAGAATATGCTTGTCGCCATAATAATAACTTTGTTCATGTCAGTTCTGTTTTTAAGATAATTACTACATATTTTGATATAATCGAGTGCAAAGATAATAATATAATTAGAAATATTCCAAGTTGGAAACATTCCAAGTTTTAGAAACTTGGAATGTTTGAAAAGGCAGTTTGAAAAAAAAACACGTATATTTGCACCGGTTTACTATTACATTATATATAATGAAGAGAGTTATTGAACATATTAAGGACAGCACAAGGACGGCCTTCTCGTTTGAGATTCTGCCGCCTCTCAAGGGAAACAATATCAAACGCATCTATGATATTATCGACAAACTTGTGGAGTTCGACCCAAAATACATCAATATCACCTCGCACCATAGCGAGTGGGTTGATAAGGTTGAAGCCGACGGTCGGATTCGGCGGGTGAATGTCCGTCGGCGACCCGGTTCCGTGGCCATCGCGTCGGCCATACAGAGCCGCTACGGCATTACCGCCGTGCCGCATATTATATGCAAGGGCTTCACTCCCGAAGAGACCGAATACGCTCTTATCGACCTGAATTTTCTCGGAATACACGACCTCCTGCTACTGCGGGGTGACGACAAAAACCCTTCTTCCGACCCCTCGCAATATCATTCCCACGCTACCGACCTTCAACAGCAGGTCAACAACTTCAATCGCGGTCTGGCGCTCGACGGAACTGTTTTCGAAGGTATCGCGACGCCCTTCTCCTACGGCATGGCCTGCTATCCCGAAAAGCACGAGGAAGCCCCCAACCTTGAGGCCGACATCCGTTATGCCGTGGAAAAAGTCCGGCAGGGAGCGGATTATCTTGTCACGCAGATGTTTTTCGACAATGCCAGATATTATGCCTTTGTTGACCGTATGCGGGCAGAGGGGGTCGAGGCGCCGATTATCCCCGGCGTCAAACCCATAGTGCTGCTCAATCAGCTGACCGTCCTGCCGAAGGTATTCCGGTCGGATATACCGGAGGCACTGGCTTCGGAGTTGCGCCGTTGCAAGACCGACGAAGATGCAAAAGAAGTAGGCATTGAGTGGTGTGTGGAGCAGTGCCGCGACCTGATTGCGCACGGCGTTCCGAGCCTGCACTTCTACACCCTGATGGCTTCCGAGAGCGTAAAACGAATAGCTAAAACAATATATTGACCGCCGATGTTTTTTAGAGACGTAATAGGACAGGACAGTTCAAAGCAGTATCTGAGGGAAGCAGCCCGCAGCGGCAGAGTGCCGCACGCGCAGATGTTTTGCGGCGACGACGGCGCAGGGACTTTTCAGCTTGCAATGGCTTATGCCCGCTACCTTAACTGTACCGCACGCACGGATACGGATTCGTGCGGCAAGTGTCCGTCCTGCATCAAGTATAACGAGCTGGCGCACCCGGACCTTCATTTTGTCTTCCCCATGATAGCCGACAAGAAGAAAAAACGCGAGACCTGCGACGACGTTCTTGCCGACTGGCGCTCGTTCCTGAAGAAGCAAATCCGCGAGCGAGCCTATTTCAATATAGATACATGGCTGGGTTTCCTCGAAGCCGACAACAAGCAGGCGCTGATATATTCCGCCGAAAGCGACCGTATTATTCACAAGATGAATCTCCGTATATATGAAGCCGCTTACCGCGTACTCTTCATCTGGATGCCGGAGAGGATGCACCCCACCTGCGCCAACAAACTGCTTAAAATTATTGAAGAGCCGGCTGCCAATACTGCCATCCTGATGGTTACCGGCAATCATAACATGGTGCTCGGCACGATATGTTCGCGTTCGCAGCCTTTCGAGGTGCGGCAGATAGAGCCGGAAGCGCTTGTTTCCCGTTTGGTAGAAGCATTCAGGATAGATGAAGCCGACGCCCGGCGGATAACGCACCTGTCGCAGGGCAGCTACCTGAAAGCCACCGAACTGCTGACGGTCGAGAACGACGACAAGTTCTATCTGGGCTGTTTCAAGCTGCTGATGCGCAACGGATGGTCGAAGGACATTACGGCCATGAAAGCTTTTGCCGACAATATGGCCACGCTGACCCGCGAAAGGCAGAAGAGTTTTCTCTCCTACAGTCAGCGGCTGGTGCGCGAGAACTTTGTGCTCTGTCTGGGAGAGCCTGCACTTAATTATCTCAACGGTGAGGAAGCCGACTTTTCAAAGAACTTCTCGCCATATATTAATGAACGTAATATTGTAGATATTATGAACGAACTGGCGCTGGGAGAGGAGCACGTAGGCCGAAATGTCAATTCAAAGATGGTCTTCTTTGACCTCTCGATGCGCATGACGTCCTTAGTGAGAGGCAGAAACAGATAACAGATTGGTAGGGGCGATCCCTTGCGGTCGCCCGAAACATTCAACAATGCAAAATAGAAACAGATAACAGACAACAACATACAGATACACCAATAACAATTTAAGATTTATGAAACATTTAATTATTACTATGGTAACAACTACCGGAATGCTGTCCGCAATAGTCGGATGCGAAACAAAGAACGGGAAACTGACCTATCCTCTTGCCGAGCGTCAGGAAGTCAAGGACGATTACTTCGGCAAGACTGTCGCCGACCCCTACCGCTGGCTGGAGGACGACACCACAAGTCAGGTCGCCGACTGGGTCGAGGCCGAGAACAGCGTTACGCAGGCATACATCGCCCGCATACCGTTCCGCGACGCCCTCAAGAATCGCCTCACCGAGCTGTACGACTACGAGAAGATAGGCGTACCTTTCAAGAACAAGAAGAGCGGCAAGTACTATTTCTACAGGAACAACGGCCTGCAAAACCAGAGCGTCCTCTACGAGAAACCGACGCTCGACGGCGAAGCCTCCGTGCTGCTCGACCCCAACACCTTCTCGGACGACGGCACCGTAGCCCTTGCGGGCATGTCCATCTCCAACGACGGCAAATACTTGGCCTATACCGTCTCCCGCAGCGGAAGCGACTGGCACGAGATATATGTCCTGGAGCTTGCCACACGCCAAAAGACTGCCGACCATATACAGTGGGCCAAGTTTTCGGGCGCCGACTGGCATGGCGACGGCTTTTATTACAGCGCCTACGATGCTCCGACGGCGGGCAAGGAGTTCTCGAACGTCAACGAAAACCACAAGATTTACTACCACCGTCTGGGAACTTCGCAAACCGCCGACGAGCTGGTTTACGAGAATCGCCAGTACCCTAAACGCTTCTACAGCGCCTGGGTAGATGAGGACGAAAAGACCTTCTTTGTCTCCGAATCCGGCGAAGGGCTTGGCAACGACCTTTACATGAAAACTCTGCACGGCAACGCGCCTTTGGTCAAGCTCACCGACAACTTCGACTACGAATACAACCCTGTGGAAGTGATTGGCAACGATATTTACATCTACACCAACTACAAGGCCCCGAAATATCGCCTGATGAAGACCACAATCGACCGGCCCGCGCTTGAGAACTGGACCGACGTGGTAGCCGAAGCTCAGGACGTGCTTAACGGCGTGTCTTTTATCGGCGGCAAAATCATACTGACATATACCAAGGATGCTTCGACGCACGCCTTCGTACATACCCTCGACGGCCGCCGCGAACATGAGGTTGCACTGCCGACATTCGGCTCGGTAGGCTTCAGCGGTGACAAGGACGACAAGGAAACCTTCTATGTCTTTACGTCTTTCACCTTCCCAAGCACTATCTACAAGTACGATATAGACCTTAACAAGTCGGAGAAATACCTTGCGCCCGATGTGAAATTCAACTCCGAGGAGTATGTTACCGAGCAGGTTTTCTATCCGAGCAAGGACGGCACGAAGATACCGATGTTTATCACCTATCGCAAAGGCCTCAAGCTCGACGGCTCCAATCCTGTTTACCTCTACGGATATGGCGGTTTCAATATCAGCCTCTCGCCTTCGTTCTCGACCTTCCGCATACCTTTCATCGAGAACGGCGGCATCTATGCTCAAGCCAATCTGCGTGGCGGCGGCGAGTACGGCGAGGCTTGGCATCTGGCGGGCACAAAGCTGCATAAACAGAATGTGTTTGACGATTTCATCGCGGCGGCCGAGTATCTGATAAGCGAGAAATATACCGTTGCACAGAAGATTTGTGTTGCCGGCGGCTCTAACGGAGGACTGCTGGTGGGAGCGGTGGTCAATCAGCGGCCTGACCTGTTCGGCGCGGCGCTGCCTGCTGTAGGCGTGATGGATATGCTGCGCTATCACAAGTTTACTATCGGCTGGAACTGGGCGAGCGATTACGGTACAAGCGAGGACAACAGCGAGATGTTTAGCTACCTCTACGCTTACTCGCCACTGCATAATATCCGCAACGACGGTACCGCGTATCCTGCCGTTCTTGTAACTACGGCCGATCATGACGACCGCGTAGTTCCTGCACATTCGTTCAAATATACCGCCACCCTGCAGGCTGCCGACACCGGCTCGGCGCCAAAACTGATCCGCATAGAGACTAAGGCCGGACATGGCGCAGGCAAGCCTCTCAGCAAGATTATCGACGAGTATGCCGACGAATACGCTTTCGCGATGTTCAACCTCAAGATGACACTGAAGTAAATGACGCCGTCGGAGTTTAGATTTTTCAG
>JAITPL010000013.1 GCA_031289445.1 Tannerella sp. | reverse complement strand
TATCTTAAAGCGCTGTCGGATAAAATCCCGAACATTAGCGTAATAGGTATTGCCGGGCCGGGCGACCCTTTTGCCAATGCCGAAGAGACAATGCAAACAATGCGTCTGGTAAAAAAGGAATTTCCGGATAAGATTTTCTGCCTTTCTACCAACGGTTTGGAACTTATTCCCTACATCGACGAAATAGCCGGATTGGGAGTATCGCATGTAACGCTGACGGTAAATTCGCTGCGTCCCGAAACCTTAGCCCGGATTTATCGCTGGGTGCGTTTCGACAGAAGGGTTTACAGGGGCGAAGACGGCGGCAAAATACTGTTGGAACAACAGTTGGCGGCTATTCCCCTGCTGAAGGCAAAAGGCATTACCGTGAAAATCAATACGGTAATCTGCATGGGCGTCAACGACGGCGAAACTGTGGAGATAGCTCAAAAAACGGCTCTTTTAGGTGCGGATACGATGAATTGCCTCCCGATGTATCCGGTCGAGAACACTGAATTTGAGTTCCTGCCCCAGCCCGAAAAAGAACGGATGAAAGAGATAAAATCGGAGATAGCTCAATATATCAAGCCGATGATTCACTGCGCACGATGCCGTGCGGATGCGGCAGGACTGCTCGGACACGACAACGTGGAGGCTATGAATATGATCGGACAGTTTTCGACTTTGGTGATAAATCGCGGCGAAGGACGCACGCGGGTAGCCGTCGCAAGCAACGAAGGACTGCTTGTAAATCAGCATCTCGGCGAGGCTCGCAAGGTTTATGTTTTTGAACAGTCGAGAAACGGCTATCATTTCGTGGAAATCAGAAACACGCCACCCGAAGGACGCGGCATGGAACGCTGGAAAGAAATGGTTGACAAGACCTTGGGCGACTGTATGGCAATACTCGTCGCCGGAATAGGTCAAACGCCAATGAAAGTGATGCAGGAAAACGGCGTCCGGGTGATTCAGATGAGCGGACTTATCGACGCCGGACTGGATGCCGTTTACTTGAATCTTCCCATCAAAACCCTCTGCCGTAGCGAATATACGCGATGCGGCGAATCGTGTCGGGGAACAGGCATGGGATGCGGATAAAACTAATATTTAAAAGTTCAATAATTTAAAAAATCAATTAACAATGAAGAAGCCGGATTATACGATTTTAGTATGCAACTCCTACCGTGTAGCAGGGGATGCGCAAGGTTTTTGCAACAAGCAGGGAGCGGTATCGTTTGTTCAATATCTCTCCGAAGAATGTGCCGACCGCGGCATCGACGCCGTAGTAACAACAACAGCCTGCCTGAGCGTATGCAGCCAGGGACCGGTCGTGGTTATCCAACCGAACAACTACTGGTACGGAGGCGTGACGAAGGACAAACTGGAAGAGATACTCGACGCTCTTGAAGAAAACAAAGCGGTCGAGGAGTATCTTATTGCCTGAATGATTTGTCTGGTTGACACTACGCTGCGCGACGGCGAACAGGCTGCCGGAGTCGCTTTCGGCACAAAGGAGAAAATGCGTCTCGCCCGGATGCTCGACGACGCCGGTATCGACGAAATCGAAGCCGGTACGCCTGCCATGGGCGAATCCGAACGTCGCACGCTTCGCGACATTGTGCACCTGCGCCTTCGCGCCCGCATTTCGGTCTGGAGTCGCGCTCTGATAAGGGACATCGAGCTTGCGGCGCTTACGGACGCGAGCGGGATTCATATTGCCTTTCCGATCTCCGACATTCAACTCGCCGCTCTAAACAAAAACGCCGACTGGATAAGCGAAGCGCTACCGCAGGCTGTGGAGACGGCGCGCCGTTATTTTCCCCGCGTCAGCGTGGGAGCGCAGGACGCCGGCAGAGCTTCGGCGCACAGGTTGAACGACTTTATCGCACTGGCCGCTCAATACGGCGTTTCCCGCATCCGCATCGCCGATACGGTAGGCATTATGACGCCCTCTCGAACGATGGAAATGATTGGCGAAATCCATAAGCGCCATCCGGACTTGCAAATTGATTTTCACGCGCATAACGACTTGGGAATGGCGACGGCAAACGCTATTACAGCATGGCAATCGGGCGCATCAACACTAAGTCTTACCGTCAACGGACTTGGCGAAAGGGCAGGCAACGCCGCGCTCGAAGAAATACTGATGATTCTGTCGCAGGTCTTTAAAATCGACAAATACAATGTTAAGGATTTGTTTGCCCTGTGCAATTACGTGTCGGAAATTTCCGGTCGCCCTGTTCCCGAATCGAAGCCTGTATGCGGAAAGTGGGCTTGCAGCCACGAATCGGGCATACACGTGCGCGGAACAATCGCCGACGCCCTCGCTTTTCAGGCTTTCGACGGCAAAAGCATCGGTCGCGCAAGCTCGGAGATTTTTTTAGGCAAACATTCGGGCAGAGCCGCTTTGACTCATTTCCTGAGAAATCATCAAATCCGGTTATGCGACGACGAGATATGTCTCTTGTTGGGGAAAATCCGCGAAAAAGCCCAATACAACAAGCGGTGTCTGCGAAACGAGGAAGTGCTGCAACTATGTCAAAACGGAATTATTTTCTGATGCTTATCGGTCATTTTTGTAAATATTTCCGCCTATTGATGTCATATTGATTAAAATATATTACCTTTGCAGTGAAATTGACAAAGATTGTTTTATGGTTTTCAAAATATGAGTTGAAAATATGTTTTGTGAAAAAAGAAGTAAAATATGCTATTGGGACTCGGATATGGAGTTTCTTGTAAACATCTGTAACTTGATAAGTCACAGCGACGATCTGTACAATAATCTGGAATTATTGATGGGACAGATATGTCGCTTCTTCGACGCCAAATACAGCATGTTGACCATTGTCGATCATAATCAGGGTAAGATAATGGTCAGCGCCTCGCACGGACTTTCGGAAGAAGAAAAGAACAGGGGCACGTACAAGCTGGGCGAAGGCATCATCGGCAGCGTGGTCGAATCGGGCAAACCGACAGTCATTCCGGACATATCCAAAGAACGGCGATTCCTGAACAAAACAGGGATAAAAAGCACGAACAGGAAAGGATTAATCATGGCTTTCCTCTGTGTTCCGGTTATCATCAAAAACGAATCCGTCAGCACCTTGAGCATCCACAAAGAGCATAACGGCACAGGCGATTTCGACTACGAAATACGGTTTCTCAACATAATAGCCACATTAATAGGCAAAAACGTTTCAATCCACAGGAAACATATCGAAGAATTGGAGGAGCTGCGAAAGGAAAACATTCGCCTCAAATCGGAAAAGCCTTTCAAACCGGACAATATCATCGGAAACTCTTCTCTGATGCACGATTTGTATCAGTTGATCGAGCGCGTTTCGCCGACAAACAGCACGGTGATGATTCGCGGCGAGAGCGGCGTGGGCAAGGAACTGATTGCTGAGGCTATCCACAAGGCAAGCGCCAGAGCTTCAAAGCCGTTCATCAAGGTTAATTGCTCGGCGCTGCCCGAAACTTTGATTGAAAGCGAGTTGTTCGGTCACGAGAAAGGCTCGTTCACCGGCGCAAGCAATTCCCATACGGGGCGGTTTGAAATGGCTAACGGCGGCACGATTTTCCTCGACGAGATAGGCGATGTGCCGGTGTCGATACAAATAAAACTGCTCCGAACGCTGCAAGAAAAACAAATCGAACGTGTAGGAGGCTCAAAGACTATCGACGTCGATGTCCGCATCATTACGGCGACAAACCGGAATCTGGAAGAATTGATAAAGGAGAATGCTTTCCGCGAGGATTTTTACTATCGCATCAATGTTTTTCCCATTTACGTGCCTGCTCTCCGCGAGCGAAAAGCTGATATTACCATACTTACCGACCACTTTATCAACAAGATAAACGAACAAAACAACATGAACGTGAAGCGCATTACCGGCGGAGCGCTCGACTTGCTCATGCTTTACTCCTGGCCCGGCAATATCCGCGAACTCGAAAACGTCATCGAGCGTGCAATGATAATGACGACCGACAACGTGATTCACTCCTACAACCTGCCGCCGACGCTTCAGACAGGCGTTTCGTCGAACACCGTCCATAAAGGCTCGCTCGAAACGGTGCTCGGCAAGGCTGAAAAGCAGATGATTATAGACGCCATGATAGCCCACAGGGGAAATATGACAAAAGCGGCGAAGCAA